>DATDHP010000141.1:0-5362 GCA_036521515.1 Vicinamibacterales bacterium | reverse complement strand
GAGCCGTCCGCCATAGACGACGTGATACTCGGGTGCGCCATGCCCGAGGCGGAGCAAGGGCTCAATGTCGCGCGGATCGCGAGTCTGCGCGCCGGTGTGCCGGTTGGCGCGTCGGCTGTCACGATCAATCGCTTCTGCTCGTCCGGACTCCAGTCGATCGCCTTCGCGGCCGAGCGCATCATGTGCGGGTTTGCCGGCGCCGTGATTGCCGGCGGCACCGAGTCGATGAGCCTGGTGCCGATGGGCGGCAACAAGGTCTCACCCAACCCGGCGCTCGTCGACAGCTATCCGGACGTCTACCTCGGCACCGGCCTCGTCGCCGAGAACCACGCCCGGGAGAGCGGCATCAGCCGCGAGGCGCAGGACGCTTTCGCCCTGCGCAGCCATCAGCGTGCGCTCGACGCGATCGCCGCGGGCCGGTTTGCCGAGGAGATCACGCCGCTCACGTTCAAGGTCGTCGACGGCAGCAGGAACGGGAACGGCGACAGGATCGCACTCCGCGAGGTCACGTTCGCGCTGGACGAAGGGCCACGGCGCGACACCTCGGCTGAAGCGCTCGCCAGATTGCGTCCCGCGTTCCACGCGACTGGCACCGTCACGGCCGGCAACTCGTCGCAAACGAGCGATGGCGCGGCGGCCGTGATCGTCACCTCCGCGGCGATGGCGAAAGATCGCGGCCTGGCGCCGCTGGCGCGGTTCGTCGCGTTTGCCACGGCCGGGGTCGAGCCCGAACGATTCGGCATCGGTCCGGTGCCCGCCATTCGCAAGGTCCTGAAGCTTGCCGGCCTGTCGCTCGAGGACATCGGCCTGGTGGAGCTGAACGAAGCGTTTGCCGCGCAGGTCCTCGCCTGCCTGAAGGAGCTTCCAATCGATCCGGATCGCGTCAACGTGAACGGCGGGGCGATTGCGCTGGGGCATCCGCTCGGCTGCACGGGGGCGAAGCTGACAACGACGCTTCTCCACGAGATGAAGCGCCGGAACGTCCAGTACGGCATGGTGACGATGTGCGTGGGCGGCGGTATGGGGGCGGCAGGTATCTTCGAGCGGATGTAAACATGAAGACTATCGACAATCTTCGCAAGGGTGGATCGTGGGTGCTCGAGGAGGCGGACGCCTCCGAGCCGTTCACGCCGGAAAGAATGACAGAAGAGCATCGCCTGATGGCGCAGACGACCGACGAGTTCATCAAATCCGAAGTGCTGCCGCACCTCGATCGGCTGGAGCAGAAGGACTGGCAGCTGGCGCGCACGATGGTGCGGCGCTGCGGCGAACTGGGTCTGCTCGGCGCCAACGTCCCCGAAGCCTACGGCGGGCTCGACCTCGACAAGGCGTCATCGCTCGTCGTCGTGGAGCAGATCGCGCAGTCGGCGTCGTTCGCCACGACCTTCGGCGCCCAGGCGAACCTGTGCATCCTGCCGCTCGTATTGTTCGGAACTTCCGAACAGAAGCAGAAGTATCTGCCGAGCCTGGTGAGCGGCGAGATGGTCGGTGCCTACGCACTGAGCGAATCGGGATCGGGTTCCGACGCGCTCGCCGCGCGGACGCGTGCCGCGCGGCAGCCTGACGGCAGCTGGGTGCTCAACGGCGAGAAGATGTGGATTTCCAACGGCGGTTTCGCCGACGTGATCATCGTCTTCGCCAAGGTGGACGGCGAGCAGTTCACCGCCTTCATCGTCGAGAAGGCATTTCCAGGCGTGAGCTCGGGCAAGGAGGAGCACAAGATGGGGCTGCACGGCTCCTCCACCACGCCAATCATCCTTCAGGATGCAAGAGTCCCGGCAGCGAACGTGCTCGGCGAGATCGGAAAAGGGCACAAGGTCGCTCTGAATACGCTCAATTACGGCCGTTTCAGCCTCGGCGCGATGTGCACCGGCGGCTCGAAGGCGGCCGTCGGCGATGCCGCGAAGTACGCGGCGCAGCGCAAGCAGTTCGGCCAGCCCATCGGGTCGTTCGGCGCGATCAAGCACAAGCTGGGCGAAATGATCACGCGGACCTACGCGGCGGAGTCGCTGACGTACCGAACGGCCGGCCTTGTCGACGCGGCCCTCGAGGGCACCAAGCGTGACGGCGCGGCGCTGGCCGGCGTGTTCGAGGAGTACGCGGTCGAGGCGTCCATTGCCAAGGTCATGGGCAGCGAAGTACTCGACTACGTCCTCGATGAGAACGTCCAGATTCACGGCGGCAACGGGTTCGTCAGCGATTACGGCGCCGAGCGCTTCTATCGGGACGCGCGCGTCAACCGCATCTTCGAGGGCACCAACGAGATCAACCGGATGCTCATCCCCGGGATGCTGATCCGTCGGGCGCTCAAGGGCGAGCTGCCGCTGATCCCGGCCGCGATGCGTCTCCAGGAGGAACTGCTGTCGCCCTCGCCCGCCGCGCGCGGGCCCGGCGAGGACGGCGCGCTCGAGGAGGAGTTGCGCGCCGTCGCCGCGTTCAAGAAGGTTGCGCTGATGGTCCTCGGCACCGCCATGCAGACCTATGGCGAAAAGCTGACCGATCAGCAGGAGCTGCTCGGCTATGCAGCCGACATCTTCATCGACACGTATGCGTCGGAAAGCGCGGCGCTGCGCGCCCGACAGGCGATGGCGAACGGTCACGCGCAGGCGGTGCTTCACGAGGCGGCGGCGCGGACGTTCGTGAGCGACGCCGCGCAGCGCATCGAGATGGCGGCGCGGTCGGCGCTCGCCGCCATGGCCGACGGCGACGCGCTGCGCACGCTGCTTGCCGCCCTCCGCCGCGTGCTGAAGGTCCAGCCGGTCAACACCGTCGTGCTTCGGAGGACCCTTGCCGACGCGGCTCTCGCCAGCGGCGGGTATATCCTTAATTGATGCGCGCGAACGGAGCCCCCGGCTTTGTGGCTTCCGCCTGTCCGCCTCCGCCAAGGCTTCGGCGAGACCGCGCCGTAGCGCGAAGCGCGAAGGCGGGCAGGCGGAAGTGGCTCGCGCTGGCGCTTGCCGTGCTGCTGCCCGCCTGTTCGTCGGGGCCATCCGCGCCCGACGACGCCGGATACGTCAGCGAGATCACGGCGGCACGGCTCGAAAAGGATCGAACCTTCCGCGAGCAGACCGACCCGGTCCCGCCTGACAAGAAAGACGTTCTGCTCCCGCTGCCGTACTTCGCCGTGGACCCGGGCTACAGCGTGCCGGCCGCACTGCGGCTCGCTGACGAGCGCCCGGTATTCGAGATGCCCACCTCCACTGGCACGCTCCGGAGGTACCAGCTTGTCGGCGCGATCGAGTTCGTGTTCCAGGGCCAGCCGATGAGTCTGGGGGCGTTCGTGGAGGACGGCCAGGACATCAGGTCGCTCTTCGTGCCCTTCGCCGATACGACCACCGGAACGGAAACGTATTCCGCTGGCCGGTACCTCGATCTCCATCCGACCGCAAGCGGTCTCTATACGCTCGATTTCAACAAAGCCTACAACCCGTACTGCGCGTACAACTCGCGCTACGAATGCCCCTTCCCGCCTCCCTCGAACCGACTGAAGGTCCCAATCCGCGCCGGGGAAAAGGCGCCCGGCGCATGAGTCGTCCGTTACAGGCGGTTGTGTTCGATTTCGACGGCGTCATCGCGAACAGCGAGCCTCTTCACCTCAGGGCCTTTCAGGAGGCGCTTGCCGAGGATGGCATCGCGCTCACTGCGGAGGAGTACTACTCGCGCTATCTCGGCTATGACGACGTGGGCATGGTGCAGGCACTGGCCCGCGACCGCGAGCTGGCGGCCAGCAACCGCTACATCACTGAAATGGTGGCCTTGAAAGGGATCAAGATGCAGCAGATGCTGCACGCGGGCAACGTGCTCTTCCCCGGGGCGGATCGGTTCATCCGCGAAGCGGCCCGAGCCGTGCCGATCGCCATCGCCTCGGGCGCCCTGCGCCACGAGATCCTCGAGATCCTCGATTGCGCCAGCCTCCGCTCGCAGTTTGCCGTGGTCGTGGCCTCTGGCGACACACCGGAGAGCAAGCCTTCGCCAGCGCCGTACCTGCTCGCGTACGAAAGGTTGAAGGAAGCCAGCGGCCTCGGTCTCGACCGCCGGCGGTGCGTGGCGATTGAAGACTCGCGCTGGGGGCTCGAATCAGCGCGCGGCGCCGGGTTACGCTGTGTGGGTGTGACCAGCAGCTACGCCGCGAACGAGCTGGAGGAGGCCGAGCTCATCGTGAGCGGGCTCGATGCGCTCACGCTCGAATCGCTCGACCGGCTGTGTGAGAGCTGAGTGCTGATCAGGGATCTGGTTGATGCGCTCGTTGCGGCGTCCAACGCGCCCGGCACGGGGCTCGCGCGGGCGGCGCTCGCCATCGCCCGCATCGAGTACCCGAAGCTCGATCCCGAGCTGTACGTCGGGCGTCTCGATGCGATGGGCGCCGCGGCGAGGCGGTGCATCGAGCGGCGGGCGGACGAGACGGGCGACAACTCGGCGCTCGCGTGCATCCGCGCCGTCAACGCCTACCTGTTCGAGGATCAGCGGTTCGTCGGCAACCGCGAGAAGTACGAGGACCCGCGAAACAGCTGTCTGAACGAGGTGCTCGATCGCCGGACCGGCATCCCAATCACGCTGGCCCTGGTCTACATGGAAGTGGCGCGGCGCGCCGGGCTGATCGTGGACGGCGTCAACTTCCCCGGCCACTTCCTGGTGCGCTGCCCCGAGCTGACGAGCCGCGGCAGCGACAGCCTCATCATCGACCCATTCCATGCCGGGGCGCTGCTGTCGGAGCACGACTGCCGCCTGCTGCTTCAGCGCCACGTCGGTTCAGAGGTGGCCTTCGACAAGTCGCTGCTCGCGCCGGCCACGCGCCCGCAGATTATCGTGCGGATGCTCCTCAACCTGAAACGCATCTACGTCCACATGCGCTCGTTCCCCCAGGCGCGGCTCGTCACCGAGCTCCTGCTCGCCACGACGCCGTCGGCGCTGAGCGAGCTGCGCGATCGCGGCCTGCTCGCGTATCACCTCAACGACGTGACCGGCGCGCTGCGCGACCTGCAGACCTACCTGCGGCTCGCGAGCATGAGCGAGATGGACAAGGAGACGCGGGAGGAGCACGAACAGATCTGGGAGCACGTGAAGACGCTGCGCCGCCGCGTCGCCGCATTGAACTAGTCTCGCCGGCCCGACAGGTGGCTTCCGGCTTCAGCCGGAAGAGGCAGCGGGAGCATCTCGGGCTCTTCCGCAAGGCGGAATCCCAGCGCCAGGCGGACCTGAAGGTCCGCCTCTACATCAACAAGCTTGCGAAGGAGAAGCACCAGGGGATCAGCTCGATGCCAGGGATCAGGCCGCTGCTCGTCCGTGGCGCTTCTTTACGGCGTACTCGAGCGACACGATGCCCGACTTCTCGTACACGTATTGCCGTTCGAGCGTCAGCAGC
>DATDHP010000140.1:0-2381 GCA_036521515.1 Vicinamibacterales bacterium | reverse complement strand
GTGACGCGCCTCAAGCACATGGTTGGCGAGGAACCGCCGGCGCCCCGCGAGGCATCGGGCGCGATTCTCACGCCGAAACTGAACAAGCATCGCGATCCCGCCAAGCGCCTCGTGTTTCCCGGTGTGCCCGAAGTCGACGAGACCAGGGCGCTCGTCACGTTGCTGGGCCGGCAGGATCGTCCGATCATCGTCGGGCCGTGGCTCACCGAAACCGGGTTCGAGCTGCTGTACTGGATCCCGTTCCTCGCCTGGGCGAAGGCCTACGCGAACCTCCATGAAGACCAGCTGATCGTCGTGTCACGCGGCGGCGCCGCGCCGTGGTACCGGCACATCTCGCGGCATTACCATGACATCCTGTCGCTGTACAGCGCAGACGAGTTCCGTGCGCGCAACGAGGCCCGCGTCCACGAGCAGAAGGGACGGTTGAAGCACGTCGGCCTCGGCGCGTTCGACCGCGACATCGTGGAGCGCGTGCGGAAGGCGCGGCGGCTCGGGAAGGTGAAGGTGCTGCATCCGTCGGTCATGTACAACCTGTTCAACGTGTTCTGGCGCCAGCAGGCGCCGGTCACGCTGATCGAGGCCTTCAGCGTGTTCCGGCCCTTCCTGAAGCTGCCGCTCGGCGACCTGGCGGCGCACCTGCCGCGCGACTACGTCGCCGTGAAGTTCTACGCCAACTCGGCGCTCCCGGACACGGCAGGCAACCGGGCGTTCATCGCGGCGGTGATGACGGAGCTGACGCGAACCACGGACGTGGTGCTGCTCAACACGGGGCTGCGGTACGACGACCATGCCGACTTCGCGCCGGGCCGCCGCGAGCGGTTGCACCAGGTCGACCACCTGATGGCGCCGGAGACGAACCTCGAGGTGCAGACGCGCATCATCAGCGGCGCGAAGGCGTTCGTCGGCACGTATGGCGGCTTTTCCTACCTGGCGCCATTTCACGGAACCGGCACGACCGCATATTTCTCGCACCCGACGGCGTTCCGCTTCGATCATCTGGAGATCGCCAAACGCGTGTTCTCCAGTCTCGACACGGCGTCGTTCGTGCCGCTCGACGTCAAGGATCTCGACGTGGTGCGGCTCGGCGTCGGCGCGGCCGGCGTAGAGCAGCCCGCGGTGGTCCGGCAGTAGAGTCAGAGCTCTACGAATACCAACTCACGGAAATGGTCCACTGAATGTCCATTCGTTCTGTCCTGGTGACCGGCGGCGCCGGCTACATCGGATCGCATCTTGTCGATCGTCTCGTCGCCCGGGGGTACGAGGTCGCCGTGCTCGACAACCTCGAGCCGCAGGTTCACCGCTCGGGGACGTGGCCTTCGTACGCGAACCCGCGGGCGCGCTACGTCCGCGGCGACGTGCGCGACCGCGCCGTGTTCGAGCCTCTGGTCCTGGCCGCCGCCGCCGTGGTCCATTTCGGCGCCGCCGTCAGCGTCGGCCAGAGCATGTACCAGGTCGACCGCTACGTCGACGTGAACACGCGCGGCACGGCGCTGCTCCTCGACATCCTCGTCAACGCGAAGCATCACGTCGAAAAGGTGATCGTCGCCTCCTCGATCGGCGTCTACGGCGAGGGCGCGTATCGCTGCGCGGCGTGCGGCCCGGTGGCGCCCGGCATCCGTCCCGCGGCACAGCTCGCCGCCGGCGACTGGGAGCAGCACTGCCCGCGCTGCGGCGCGCACGTCAGGTCGATTCCCACGCCCGAGGACAAGGCGCTCTACCGCGACAACATCTATTCAATGACAAAGTTGCACCAGGAAGAGATGGTGCTGCTCATCGGCAGGACGTACGGCATTCCGGCCGTCGCGCCGCGCTTCTTCAACGTCTACGGCCCGCGCCAGAGCCTGAGCAATCCGTACGCGGGCGTTGCCGCGATCTGGTTGAGCCGCCTGCTCAACGGCAAGCCGCCGATCGTCTTCGAGGATGGCGGGCAGTTGCGCGACTTCGTATCGATCCACGACGTCGTCGATTGCCTGGTGCTGATGCTGGAGCAACCGGGCGCCGACTACCTCCCGGTGAACGTGGGCTCGGGCGAGACGGTCACGATTCTCGACATCGCGCGGCTGCTGGCGCGGCTGCTCGGGACGTCGATCGAGCCGCAGGTCACACAGACCGGTCGCACCTTCGACATCCGCCACAATACCGCCGACATCACGCGCGCGCGCGCGGCGCTCGGCTTCAATCCGGTGGTCAGCCTCGACCGGGGCTTTGGCGAATTGATCGAGTGGGCCCGGACCACGCCCGACGCGGCGGTGGATTTCTTCGACCGTGCGCTCCAGGAGCTCCAGGACAAGGGCCTGCTCGTGCGGTCATGATCGTCGGGTTCGAACAGTTGAAGGACTACCGCGGGCGCGTGGCAATGGTGGACGGCGCCTTCGATCCGC
>DATDHP010000139.1:0-23856 GCA_036521515.1 Vicinamibacterales bacterium | reverse complement strand
ATCGCTTCCGATGGAGTCCGACGAGACCATCATCGGCGAGCTGCAGGAATCGAAATGGGCTCTCGAGCAGCATCTCGGCGGGCCCGTCACGCATTTCGCGTATCCGGGGGGCCAGTTCACGCCGCCAGTCGTCGAGGCCGTAGCGCGCGCCGGGTACCAGTTCGCCTATACGGCCTGCACCCATGACGAGCCCAAGCATCCCGCGCTGACGATCGAGCGCCTGCTGCTGTGGGAAGGGTCGTCGGCGGATGCCAACGGACGGTTTTCGCCGGCCATCCTCAACTGCCAGGCGCACGATCTCTGGCCGCCGGCACGCCGGTGCGAGCGCAGTCACACAGCGCGCGCGACAGGGCTCAGCGCTGCCTCCCCGTCGGGAGCCCACGCCTCCCGTGGCGCGGGGACCCTGCCAGGGCACCCCACCGCGCCCTTCGACTCGCGCTCAGGGCGCCCCGAGCCCAGTCGAGGGGCGCAAGCGTGCGCGGCGGGAACCCCGCCGCCACCCGCTGCACCATCGAAGATCCGCGCCGCATCATGAAGGTCACTTCTCTAACCGACCCCGCGACAGCACCCCAACGCCCGTGGCGCGTTGGGGACCCCGCGATACTGCTCGTGACGGGCAGGGCCGTCGGCCTGGCCGCTTCATTTGCAATCGGCATCGTCTTCGCGCGCATCTTCGACCCGGCCGATTTCGGCACCTACAAGCAGTTCTTCCTCGTCTACGCGACGCTCTACGGCCTCGTCCAGCTCGGCATGGCCGAGAGCCTGTACTACTTCGTTCCGCGGAAGGCGGGCGACACGGGCCGCTATGTCGCCAACGCGATGCTCACGCTCGCCCTGGCCGGCGCGGTCTGCCTGACGCTGCTCTACGCCGGCCGCTTCGCCATCGCGCGCTGGCTCAGCAACACCGCGCTCGCTGATTACACGCTGCTGCTCGGCCTCGTCCTCACGCTGACGCTGGTGACGACGGTGTTCGAGATCGTGATGATCTCGCGCAAACGCCACGTGAGGGCGGCGGTGACCTATGCCATTTCCGATGTCGCGCGCACCCTGCTCTTCATCCTGCCGGCGCTCGCGATCGGGAGCCTGCGCGCGGTGTTCGTCGGCGCCGCCGCCTTCGCGGCGATTCGCCTGCTGGTTGTGCTCGCGTCGTTGTGGAAGGAGTTCGGACGCGATCTCCGGATCGACCTGACGCTCTGGCGCGATCAGCTCGCCTACGCCCTGCCGTTTGCGCTCGCCGTCGGTGTCGAGATCATCCAGATCAACTTTCATCAGTACGTCGTGGCCGCGCGCGTGGACGCAGCGACATTTGCCATCTATGCGATCGGCTGCCTGCAGATTCCTCTCGTCGACCTGATCGTTACCTCGACCGTCAATGTCCTGATGGTGAAGATGGGCGAAGGCACGACCCGGCCCGCGGCAAGAGCGCTGTGGCATGACACCATCTGCCGGCTGGCGTTCCTGCTGGTGCCGCTCGCCGTCTTTCTGATGGTGATGGCGCGGCAGGTCATCGTCGGCCTCTTCACGACGACCTACGAGGCCAGCGTGCCGATCTTCACGGTGTGGGTGCTGGCGGCGGTCCTGCCGCCGATGTTCGCGGTGGACGGGGTCCTGCGCGTCTATGCGCAGACGCGATTCCTGCTCTTGATGAACGTGCTCCGGCTGGCGTTCGTGGCCGTCTTCATCAGCGGGTTCATGTCCGCATTCGGCCTCGGCGGCGCGGTCCTTGTCACCTTCATCGGCTCGATGCTGGTGAAGCTGCTCGGCGTCGCCAGGGTTGCCTCGCTGATGCAGGTGAGCCCGTGGGAGGCGTTGCCCTGGAGTCGGCTGACCGGCATCACCGTCCGCGCCGGCGCCGCCGCGGTGCCAGCCTGGTGGCTTGCAGGGAACGTGGCGATGCCGCCGCTGGCGGCGCTCTTTGTTGCGGGCCTCGTGTACGCGATGGCGTACTTCGGCGTGTCCTACGCTTCGATGATCGCCCCGCGTGTCAGTTCGATGGCTCGCGGCAAACGGCTGATCGCGCAGGACGCGGGGGCTGAAGCCCCCGCGCTACCCACGTCGATTGTTGAATCGTAGCGCCGCGACAGTTGAATCGTAGCGCCCCGATTGTTGAATCGCAGCGCGGGGGCTTCAGCCCCCGCGGTCACGTCAAGGAGAACACCGTGTGCGGTATCGCCGGCATCGTTCGCTGGAACGCGCGTTCCATCCCCGAGCACGAGATTCGAGACATGTGCCGCGTCATGGCCCACCGCGGGCCGGACGACGAAGGCATCTATCTCGGCGACGGTGTCGCGCTCGGGATGCGGCGGCTCAGCATCATCGATCTCGACAGCGGCCATCAGCCGGTCTCGAACGAAGACGGATCGGTGTGGATTGTCTTCAACGGCGAGATCTACAACTATCGCGAGCTGCGCCGTCAGCTCGAGCGCAGTGGCCATGTCTTCCGCACCGGGAGCGATACCGAAACGATCGTTCACCTGTACGAGGATCTCGGTCCGCGATGCGTCGACCAGCTGCGCGGAATGTTCGCGTTCGCCATCTGGGACACGCGGCAGCGGCAGCTGCTGCTCGCGCGGGATCGCCTGGGCATCAAGCCGCTCTATTACGCCGAGCGCGAGGGAGAGCTGGTTTTCGCGTCGGAGCTCAAGCCGATTCTTGCGCTGCCGCACATCGAGCGGTCGCTGAACTGGGAAGCCGTCGGCCATCTCTTCACCTTTCTCGCCACCCCACCCTCCACCAGCATCGTCGAGGGCGTTTCCAAGCTGGAGCCGGCGAGCGTCGGCGTCGCCGGACCCTGGCGGCCTCTTCACATCGAGCGGTACTGGGACGTCGAGTTCGAGCCGGACGAGCGGTCGACCGAGGCGGAGCTCACCGAGCGTCTCCGCGAGCTGCTCACCGAGGCCGTGACGCTGCATCAGGTGAGCGACGTGCCGGTTGGCGCGTTCCTGAGCGGCGGCATCGACTCGAGCGCCGTCGTGGCGGCCATGGCCAGGCCCGCAGCCGGCCGGTTGAAGACCTTTTCAATCGGATTCGCCGAGTCGGGATTCGACGAACTGCAGCACGCACGAAAGGTGGCGGCCGCCTTTGGCACCGATCACTACGACGTGGTCCTTCGTCCCGACGTGGTGCAGATCGTCGAGGACCTGACCTGGTACCTCGACGAGCCCTTTGGCGATACCTCGGCCATCCCGACCTACATGGTCTCGCAGCTCGCGGCTGAGCACGTCAAGGTCGTGCTGAGCGGCGACGGCGGCGACGAGCTGTTTGCCGGCTACGACAAGTACCTCGTCGAAGAACGCGAGCGCGGGTACGAGCGGGTGCCGGCGGCTCTTCGCAAGACAGCGGGTGCGATCGGTGCCCTGATGCCACACGGCATGCGCGGCCGCCGCTTCCTGCGCCACCTGGCGCTCGAGGGACCGCGTCGGTATCTCGATGCGTCCACGCTGTTTCACGCGGACGAGATGCGCTGCCTGTTCCGCCGCGACGCGTTGGAGCACGTGATGCAACGCTCGTGGGTGGACGATTTCGGGCCGGCTGAAGCCGGCCCCTGCGTACCGACAGCCGGCCCTCACACTCCACCTGCCGTGGGGGCCGGCTTCAGCCGGCCCGGCGGCGACTGGCTCTCGGCCCTGCAGTACCGCGATCTCCATCACTATCTTCCGCTCGACATCCTGACAAAGGTCGACAGGATGACAATGGCCCACTCGATCGAGGCACGGCCCCCGCTGCTCGATCATCGCCTGGTGGAGTTCGCGGCCACGATTCCGTCGCGCCTGCGGCTGCGCGACGGCACGACGAAGTATCTGTTCAAGCAGGCGATGCGCGGGATTCTGCCCGACGGCATCATCGATCGGAGGAAGCACGGGTTTGCCGTGCCGCTGGCACGCTGGTTCAGAGGGGAGCTCGCCGGCTTCGCGCGCGACCTCCTGCTCTCGCCGACCTGCGCGCAGCGCGGCGTGTTCGATCTCCAGTACGTCCAGCGGCTGCTGCAGCTGAACGAGCGCGGGCGCGATCTCGATCTGCAGCTCTGGACGATGCTCTCCTTCGAGGTCTGGTGCCGCCGATTCCTCGATGCCCCGATGCACGAAACCGTGCCCGCGCGCGCCTCCCACCGCTACGAACCACAGAGACACAGAGACACAGAGAAGCCAGCTTTGATCTCTGCGTCTCTGTGACTCTGTGGTTCGTGGTTTGAAATCACAGCATGGACAACGCACCACCCTTCCCGTTCGAGCCCTCGATCCAGCCTCCGCTGGCCGCTGCCGAGGCAAGCCCGGCCGCCGCTGGCTTCGAGCGCCGTGACAGGGGAGGCCTGCGCCGCCTGCGCGACATGCGGTTCGCGGAGATCGCGTACCGCGGCTGGCAGGAAGCGTCGAAGTGGCTCGAGCGCGTCACGCCGACCGAGCAGTTCGATCATCCCGAAGCACTGCTCCGCAGGCACGCACCCGACCTGGCGGACCCTGATGCCGCCCTGCGTGTCGTGCGGGAAGCCGCACCGGCGCGCTTCTTCGCCGGCGTGCAGGATGCGGCGGTCGCTGCGGCGCTGCGCGAGCGGCTGCCCGGCTATCGCCAAGAGGTGATCGCCGAAGCCGACGCGCTCCTCGAGCACCACTTCGATCTGCTCGGATACCGCACGCTGTGGTTTGGAGACCCGGTCGACTGGCACCTCGATCCGATCCGGTCGCGTCGCTCGCCGCTGGTGCCGTGGAGCCGCCTCGACCCGTTCGATGCCGAGGTCGTGGGCGACGCCAGGATCGTCTGGGAGCTGAATCGGCATCAGTGGCTGGTGCGTCTCGCACTGGCGCGTGTGCTGACCGGCGACGAGCGGTATGCCGGGGCGTGCGTCCACGCCATCGACGAGTGGCTCGGAACGAATCCTCCCGGCGCGGGCCTCAACTGGGCCAGCAGCCTGGAAGCCTCCTTCCGAACGGTGTCGTGGTGCTGGGTCCTGCTGCTGCTGCGCGACTCGGCCGCGGTATCGGCGGAGTGGACGACAAAGGTCCTCGCCTCGCTCTGGGTGCACGCCGCTCACATCCGCCGCTACCTGTCGCACTATTCCTCACCGACCACGCAGCTGACCGGCGAGGCGCTCGGCCTGTTCTACGTCGCCACGCTCTTTCCCGAATTCCGCGATGCCGCACGATGGCGCGAGCTGTCGGTCAGCATCCTCGTGGCGGAGAGCGATGCGCAGATCCGGCGCGACGGCGTCCACTTCGAGCAGTCGACCTGCTACCAGCGCTATGCCGTCGAGACGTATCTCCACTTCCTGCTCCTCGCCGCCCGCAACGGCGTTCACGTCCCCAAGCAGGTCGCCGAACGCGTGCGCCAGATGGTCGAGTTCCTGCTCGTCATCCGGCAGCCCAACACGTCGATTCCGCTGATTGGAGACGGCGACGGCGGAACGCTGCTGCCGCTCGTCCGGCGATCGTCCGGCGACGGCCGCGGCATATTCGGCGTCGCGGCCACGCTGTTCGAGCGCGCGGATTTCGCCTGGGCGGCCGACGGGCCGGCGCCCGAAATCTTCTGGCTGCTGGGCGCCGAGGGCATCAATCGCGTCGATCGGATGCCGTCCGCGCCGCCGGGCAGCGACGCCTCGCGCGTCTTTCCTTCTGGCGGCTACGCCGTGATGCGGACCGACTGGGAAGCCGACGCGCACCAGATCATCGTCGACGTCGGCCCGCTGGGGTGCCCGGTGAGCGGCGGTCACGGGCACGCGGACCTCCTCAGCATTCAGTGCACGATTTTCGGTGAGCCGTGTCTCGTGGATGCGGGGACCTACTGCTGCACCGGGGAGCCGCAGTGGCGCGACTTCTTCCGCAGCACGGCGGCACACAGCACCGTCGTCGTTGATGGACAGAGCCAGGCTGAACCGGCAGGCCCCTTCGGCTGGCGCCGGCAGCCGCGCGGGCGATTGCGCGAGTGGCACTCGACACCGGAGTTCGACTTCCTCGACGCCGAGCACGATGGCTACCTCACGCTGCCCGACCCTGTGGTGCATCGCCGCCGCGTGATTTTCGTCAAGCCGGGCTTCTGGATTGTGGTTGACGACTTGTCGGGTGCGACCCGGCATCAGGTCGACCTGACGTTTCAGTTCGCGCCAATTGCCGTCACGCTCGGCGCCCACCCGTGGGCGCGTGCGGAAACCCCGAAGGGCCGCGTCCTGTGGGTCTCGCCGTTCCCCTCAGCACCGGTTCAGCCAGCCCTGCATTATGGAGGGCTCGCGCCGATTCGTGGATGGATCTCGCGCGACTACGGCCAGCGGCAGCCGGCACCAATGTTGATCTACTCGTTCGCCGTGGCTCTACCGTGGCGCATCGTGACGCTCCTGCTGCCCGATCGACAGGGCGCCGCTTCTCCCCCCAGAGTCCGCGCCATCTATGACGAAGCGGGGCGGCCCGCCGGAGTGGCGTTTGACCGCCCCCGCCGTACGGTCCGGTTCGATGACGAGGCCGTCTGTGTGGAACGCGAGTAGAACATTATGCGAATTCTCTGGGTGAAGATGGGCGGGCTGTGGCCCTGCACGACCGGCGGCCGCGTGAGAAGCCTGCAGACGATATCGGCCCTGGCGCAGCGGCATCAGGTGACCGTCATTACGACGCATGGGCCTGCAGACGACCCCGAAGGTCTGCAGCGCCGCCTGTCCCGGTGCCGGCAGGTCATCTCCGTTCCCTACGCCGCGCCGAAGCGCGGCAGCGCCTCGTTCGCGGCCGCGCTTGCGCAATCGTGGCTGTCGCCCGATCCGGTTGAGCTGTGGAAGTGGCGCGTTCCGGCGGTGCGCGATAGGGTCCGCGCGATCCTGGAGGGCGGGAGCATCGACTTGTGCGTCGCCGACTTCCTGCTTGCGGCTGCAAATGTCCCGCTTGGCGGTCCGGTGCCGGTCGTGCTGTTCCAGCACAACGTCGAGTACTTGATCTGGAAGCGGCTCTCCGAGCTGGAAACGAGTCCCTGGAGGCGGGCGTTGTTCGACATCGAATGGCGCAAGCTGCGGGCACGCGAGGCGGAGGCGTGCAGGCGGGCCGATCTGACGATTGCGGTGTCCGAGGACGACCGGCGCCGGCTGGCGGCGCTCGCGCCCGGCAGCCGGATGTCGGCGATCCCCACCGGCGTCGATACGTCGTACTTCGTCCAGAACGGTTTCAGGCCGGTGCCGACCCGGCTCGTGTTCGGCGGCTCGATGGACTGGCATCCGAACGAGGACGCGGTTCTCTATTTCGCCGATGCCATCCTGCCGCGCATCCGCGCCGAAGTCCCCGACGTCTCACTCACCGTCGTCGGACGCAACCCGAGCGCGCGCCTTCGTGAGCTGGGAGAGAGGTCCGGCATCTTCGTCACCGGCACCGTCGAGGACGTCAGGCCGTTCATCGGGGAAGCGGCCGTCTACGTCGTCCCGCTCCGCGCGGGCGGCGGCACGCGGCTCAAGATCTTCGAAGCGCTCGCCATGAGCAAGGCGGTCGTCTCGACGACGGTCGGCGCGGAAGGGCTCGGCCTCGAGACGGGCCGCCACTTCGTCGCCGCCGACGAGCCACAGCACTTTGCGGACGAGGTGGTCGCACTGCTTCGCAACCCGGAGCAGCGGCGAATGCTCGGGCAGGCCGGCCGCCACCTTGTCGAACGGTATTACTCGTGGCCGATGGTGGCGCGCGAATTCGAACGGCAATGTGAAGAGGTCATTGGCGAACGCGGCGTCGCCCGCGCCGCGGTCGCGCATGGCGCGCCGCCGTTACGAGCCCGGACCGAGCAGGCCTCCGCCCCGCTCGTCGCTCGCGCGAGATGAGCCGTTGCAGCCGCCAGTTTCTTCCGCCTGAAGGCGGAAGCCACAGTCAGTCTGGGTGCGGCTTCCGGCTTTAGCCGGAAGGCATGCAAATCGTGGGTATGACCACATTCCTCACACGTTGGACTCTGGCCGCCTTCGCGCTGCTGCTGGCTGGCATCGTCGATCCGCAGCCCGCGACTCGCGCCACTGCCTCTGTGGCCATTGCCGTCCAGGCCCCGGAAGCGGACCGGCCTCCCGAACGGCCGCGCGCCACTGTCGATATTCCAGCCCTCGCCGTCACGGGGAAAACGATTCGCGTGCCCGCAGGTGGCGACCTGCAGGCCGCACTCGACGAAGCCCGGCCCGGCGATCTGATTGCGCTCGAGCCGCGTGCCACCTACAAAGGACCGTTTCGGCTGCGCCACAAGAGCGGCAACGGATGGATCGTGATCGCCTCCGCCGCCCGCGACCTTCCACCATCGGGACGACGCGTCGATCCGTCCCATGCGCCGCTGATGCCCAGGCTCATCGCCTCTTCAGGTTCGGTTGTGTACACAGAGGCCGGCGCACACCATTACCGCTTCATCGGCGTTGAGATCGCCCCCGCCGAGGGGGAGTTCCTCAACACGCTCGTGCAGCTTGGTGATGACGACGCGGCGCTCGAGACACTTCCGCATGACATCGTTTTCGATCGCGTGTACATCCATGGCGACCCGAAGCGTGGCGCGCGTCGTGGCGTGGCGATGAACTCGCGGCGGACGGCGGTCGTCGATTCCTACCTCGCCGACTTCAAGGAAGTCGGGGCGGATACGCAGGCGATTGCCGGCTGGAACGGCGCGGGGCCCTTCAAGATCGCCAACAATTACCTCGAGGCGGCGGGGGAGAACGTGATGTTCGGCGGCGCCGATCCCACCATTCCCAACCTCGTGCCTGCCGACATCGAGGTGGTGCGCAATCACCTCGCCAAGCCGCTGCGGTGGAAGGCCGGGCACGAGACGTTCGAGGGCGTGGAGTGGGCGGTCAAGAACCTGCTGGAGCTGAAGAACGCGCGCCGCGTGCTCATCGACGGCAACCTGTTCGAGTACAACTGGCCGCACGCGCAAAACGGCTTTGCGATCCTGTTCACCGTGCGCAACCAGGAAGGCGAGGCTCCCTGGTCGACCATCGAGGACGTCATCTTCACCAACAATCTCGTGCGCCACGTCGCCGCGGGGATCAACATCCTCGGCCGCGACGACAATCATCCGAGCCTGCAGGCGCGCCGCATCGCGATCCGCAACAACGTGTTCCTCGACGTCGGCGGCCGGTGGGGCAACGGCCGGCTGTTTCAGCTGCTGAACGGCACGAGCGGCGTCAGCATCGATCACAACACCGCCTTTCAGACCGGCAGCATCCTGTCGGGCGGCGACAGCGTCCCGCATACCAGCTTCGTCTTCCAGAACAACGTCGTTCCGCACAACGAGCACGGGATCACCGGCTCGGGCACCGGACCCGGAACGGCCACCCTGGAGCGGTATTTCCCCCGGGCGGTCGTTCGTCGCAACGTGATCGTGGGCGGTCCCGCGGGCCGCTACCCCGGGGACAACTTCTTCCCCGCCGCGCTCGACGAGGCGGCATCCGGCCCCGCTGCGCTCGACAGCCAGACGTTCCGGACGCTCGTCCGACCCTTCGGCGGCAGGGCCACGGACGGTCGCGATCCAGGCGCTGACATCACGGTTGCTGAGAAGGCCCTGGGCGGAGTGGCGACGGTCTCTCAACTCCCAACTTCCAGCTCCCAACTCCCAATACGCGCGCTGGCACTTGGAGGTTGGGGGTTCGGAGCGTTGGGAGTTGGAGCTTGGAAGTTGGAGGTTGGAACCTGGGAGTTGATCTTCTGGGCCTCGCTGCTGCTGATTGGATATGTCTATGCGGGCTATCCGGTGATTGCAGTGCTGCGCGCCATTCTGCGGCCGAAGACGCGCCGCACCGCCCCGATTGAGCCATCCGTCTCGGTGGTGGTGGTCGCGCACAACGAAGCCCACCGGATCGCGGCGCGCATCGAAAACCTGCTGGCGCTCGATTACCCGTACGACCGGCTCGAGATCGTGGTTGCGTCCGACGGATCGACAGACGGCACCGCGGCGTGTGCCCGCGCGTACGCCGCGGCCGGCGTCGTCGTGTATGCCTTTGACGAGCGGCGCGGCAAGTCGGCGGTGATCAACGCCGTCGTGCCACGCGTCCGCGGCGAGATCGTCGTGTTCGCCGATGCACGCCAGCGGTTCGACAGCGACAGCGTCCGTGCCCTGGTCGCGAATTTCGCGGATGCGGACGTGGGTGCGGTGAGCGGCGAGCTTGTTCTGACAACGGACGACCGGACGACCACCGCCGCCCGGGGCACTGCGTTTTACTGGCGTTATGAAAAGTTCATTCGTTCGGCGGAGGGACGCTCCAACTCGGCGCTCGGGGCCACCGGGGCCATCTACGCGATTCGCCGGAGCCTCTTCGAGCCGATCCCGGACGACACGATTCTGGACGATGTGCTGATTCCGCTTCGGATCACCCGACGCGGCTATCGCGTGCTCTTCGAGCCGCGCGCGCGTGCGTTCGACAGCGCCAGCGCAACGGCGCAGCAGGAATTCATCCGCAAGGCGCGCACGAGCGCGGGCACGTGCCAGCTCTTCGCGCGGGAAGGGTGGCTGCTCAACCCGTTCCGCAACCGGCTCTGGTTCGAGACCATCTCGCACAAGGCGCTGCGCGTCATGCTGCCGGTGCTGCACGCCGCGGCGCTGCTGGCCAACGTGGCGCTGGCCGATCGCTGGTTCTACGGTTGGATGCTCGCCGGTCAGGTGGCGTTTTACGCCGCCGCGCTGGTGGGCTGTGCCCAGCGCCAGGCACGGCGGCGTTCGATTGTCTTCAGCATCCCCTGCGCGATCTGCCTCCACAGCTGGGTGACCGTGGTCGGCTTCGTCCGGTTCGCGACCAATCGGCAGCAGGTGACGTGGGAGCGGGTGCCCGCCCCCGTCAGCGGCGGTTCCGCCGGGTCGGTACCGAGCCTGACGGCCTCGGTTGTGCGATCCGAGATGACGACCCGGCAGCCGGAGGCGCGCTCGGCGGCGTGACCGACGCGGAACCGTTTCCCACGCTTCCCACACCTCCCAGCATGACGTGGCTCACCGACGCGTTCATGTCGAAGAAGACCGCGTGCACGCGGACGTCGAAGCTCGCCGGGCTGGCGCTCGTGTAGAACACCGCGCCGTTCTTCGAATACCGCACCACCCCGCCCTCGACGGCGATCCGGAACATGTCGCCGGCGCCGAACGGGATCTCGGACCTGTAGGCCCCTGATTCGCGCACTTCCGCGACGCCAGCCTGCAGACGAAGGGCGAAGTTGATGTCGGCAGCGCCCGTGCCGATGCCGCCCGAGCCCAATCCGACGAACCGCAGCCCGCCGGCCTCGGATGCCACGAACTCGAGGGTGCCATGGCCGCCGGCGATTCGCTGCTGCGAGACGGCGCTCGCATCCGCGCAGCCCCCGCAGCCGCCGGTCTTCTGCAGCCCGTTGCCCGTGGGGGTCACGTTAATCAGGCTCATCCACTGCACCGCACCAGCACCCGTCGTTGGCGGCGCCGGGGTGGGCGTCGGCTCTGGCGCCGGTGCCGGGGTTGGATCGGGCGTAGGCGCTGGCGTCGGGCCGGGCGCCGGGGCGGGCGCCGGAGCTCCGGGGTTCACACCGAGCTTCTGCGTCGGGACACGCACGATGAACGCATCGAGGCGGTTCGTTCCCGCGTTCGACGTCCAGACGAAGTACTCGCCAGTGACGTCGAGATTGCCTTTCGGCGCCTTCGAGTAGTCGTCGCTTCCGCCACCCGATGCGTTCAGATCGGTCAGGTTCGGCGCCACGATGAGCGCGTTCATCGAGCCGTCCAGCCGGTAGCAGACGATTTCGTTGACGCGCGCCAGGTTCTCGCGGTGCGCGCTGCTGCTGCAGGCCGTCTGTTGGCTGAGCGGCACGCCCGGCTTCGCATTGGTGTGCGAAACGTGCATCATCAGGCTCGGCCACCCCTGCAGTCCGTACACCAGGGTGCCCTGCCCTGATGCATGCATGTCCTGGCCGAACATCCACACGCGCATCGCGCCGGCCCGGTCATACCAGTTGTCTTCCGCCACCAGGTAGCCGTAACCGAGGTCCGAATGACCAGCGGCGCCGTTCTCGTCGAGGAACACGGTTTCGCTGCCGCTGTTCAGATCGATGATCCGGTTGTCCTCGTTGTTCCGGCCGTCGAGGTTCTCCTTGATCAGCAGCCAGCGCCCGCTCTTGTCGATCTGGCATTCGTCGTAGTCGCCGCGCTTCGCATAGAAGGTCGCCCTGCCGGTGTCCTGGCGGTACGCCACGCATCCCATGGGGTTCCAGCTGCCGTCCAGGACGGTCGCCGAGTGCACGCGATCGTCGTGGCTCGAGTGCATCTGTTTGATCGATCCCGCGCCGCCGACGTGGCTGCGCACGTCATAGACGGTGTCCATCGCCTTGGACACGACGTCGTAGCGCAGCATGCGCGAGCCGTCGTTCAGGTACAACTTGGTGGCCTGCGTCCCGCTGAAATACCAGCCCTCGCCGCTGTTCCAGCTATATGGGCTGTCTCCGGAGAACAGTGGACCGAGATTGCGCGTCTCGCCGGAGCTCTTGTTGTAGCTGAAAAGCGTCGGCCCGCCGCCGCCCTTGTTGCGGTTGAGGCCGACGAAAATCAGCATCGTGTCGCTGCCAACGTGGTTGTTGATGTTGGCCCAGTACGCGTAGCCCACAGGCAGGACGCAGTCCTGGCCCCCGCAGTCGCCGGCATTCGTCAGGCGGATGCCGGTCGTCTGGTAAGGGGACGGGAAAGTAAATCGGCCACGCTGCGGCAGAAAGGTCTGGATCTCTCCGGCAGACAGGCGGGCCCGGAGGCCGTTGCCGGTCGCCGATTCCATGAATCCTCCGGAGGCCTGCGCATAGGCGGGGGCGAGGCCAGGGCCGGAGATGGCAGCAAGCATGAGCGTGGGCCAGCAGACCAGGGTGACAAGGCGGCGGGTTCCCAAGAGCACGGTGATTCCTCCCCGCAGGCCCCGCCCCCGTCGCCGATGTGCGCTTTCCGGTGTGAACCGGAAGCGACCGCGCGTGATTCAACCCAGTCCTCCGCCTTTGCGGGTGGCATCGTTCGAACACACGACACCCGCGACGACCCACGTCGGATTGGAAAGACCGGATTGTTGGGAGTCGAAGCTTGCTGGAGGCCCGTTACTGCCAGTGAAGTGCCACGCCGTGCCACTTTGTGAACGTCAAAAACACTGAATGATTCTGCGAATTCCGCAGGCGTCGATCGAGCGCGCGCGCTCCCGCCGTTACAGAATTCGTTGGTGATAATTCAGAAATGTAAGCGTGATGGGATGTGCCATTTCCTGCCGAACGACGAAACTTCCAGCTGCAATCTTCTCTGTCGGCTGCACGGCGAACTCTTTCTGGAGGGGGTGCACAGACTTTTTTCGGGACGAACCTGAGAACTCCGCCGACGCGGGGGCTGAAGCCCCCGCGCTACGTACGACATGAATGGATTCGTAGGGCGGGGGCTTCGGCCCCCGCCCTGCGTACGACATGAATGGATTCATAGAGCGGGGGCTTCAGTCCCCGCCCTGCGTACGACACGAATGGATTCGTAGAGCGGGGGCTTCAGCCCCCGCGGTTCGTGTGTCCAGTTCTCTAAATGGGCTCGTAGGGCGGGGGCTTCGCCCCGCGGTTCGAGTTGGAAGTTGGGAATTGGAGTTGGGAGTTGGGAGTTGACAGACCTCATCCGTATCACAAGGCGCGTCCTTTGCACCCCAGCAGAAATACGGGCCGACAGGCTCAACCGTATGCACGTGCGTGATGAATCTTCGGTAAAAGTGGCCATCGTCGCGGCCTCATTGCGCATCCTGGGTGGCCAGGCGGTCCAGGCGCAGCGGCTCCTGGACAACTGGCGCAACGACCCTGAGGTGGAGGTCTGGCTCGTCCCTATCAACCCGGTGCCACCGCCACCTTTCCGGTCGCTGCTCGCAATCAAGTACCTGCGCACGCTGGTGACGCAGCTGTGGTACTGGCCGCTGCTGCTCCGCGAGCTGCGCCGCGCGGACATCGTCCACGTGTTCTCGGCGTCCTACGCCTCGTTTCTGCTGTCGCCGCTCCCGGCGGTGCTGGTGGCGCGGCTGCTCCGGCGTCCCGTGATCCTGAACTATCACAGCGGTGAGGCACCCGATCATCTGCGCCGCTCCGCGTTCGCGCGGCGCGTGATGGCCGGCTGGGTCGATTTGAACGTGGTGCCGTCGCCGTTTCTGCGTGACGTGCTCGCGACCTTTGGCATCGCGGCCGACGTCGTGCCCAACACGATGGACCTCCGGCAATTCGCGTATCGCGTTCGCGATCCGCTGCGGCCGCGGCTGCTCTCGACGCGCAATTTCGAGCCGCTCTACAACGTGCCTTGCGTGGTGCGCGCCTTTGCGCGAATCCAGAGGCGATATCCGGACGCCAGCTTGACGCTCGTGGGAGGTGGCTCCCAGGACGGCGTGATTCGATCGCTTGCCGCGTCCCTGGGCCTGCGCAACGTGACGTTTGCGGGACAAGTCCCGCCATCCCACGTCGCCCGTTATTACGCCGACGCGGACATCTACCTGCAGGCGCCGTCGATCGACAACATGCCGCTCTCGGTGCTCGAGGCGTTTGCCAGCGGCCTGCCGGTCGTCTCCACCGGAGTCGGCGGCGTGCCGGCGATCCTCACGCACGGTGCGCACGGCTTGCTCGCCCCCGACAACGATGACGAGGCGCTGGCGTCGCATGTGATCAGGCTGCTCGACGAACCGGAGCTCGCGCGGCGGCTGGCATCTGCGGCCTACGAGACCTGTTTTGCCTATGAATGGCCCGTCGCGCGCGCGGGGTGGCTGGGCTCGTACCGATCGGCGATGCATGCTCGAGAGGGGCGGGTAGGGCGGGTGGGGCGGAGGGCGGCGCGACGCCGGGCCCCAACCGCGGGTTGATGATGCGCCTCGATCGACTGCGCCGCCTGACGCGCGCCGAGCTGGCATGGCGGTCCACGGCACGCGTACGCATTGCCGCCAGGCGGCTGGAGACGCGTTTGCGCCAACCGCGCTGGAAACGGGCCGACGTGCAGCGTGTGCTGGCCGAGCACGTCAGCGACCCGTTGCTGCGAAGGGCGGTCGCCGCAGCGGACTGGATGGCCGTGCACGACGCTCTTGCGGAGGCCATCCGGACGCGACCCACCCGGTTCGTGCTCGATCCCTCCACGCTCGACGACGTGCGTCACGCGGTATCCGATCGGTGGCCGTCGGCCGCGTCCGCCGCTGCTGAACGTGCGGATCGTATTCTGGCAGGCCACTACGATCTGCTCGGGTATCGAGGGCTCTCATTCGCACGGCCCGGGGGGGGCGTCGACTGGCATCTCGATCCGGTGCACAACCGCCGGGGGCCGGCTGCGTTCTGGGCGGGTGTCCGCTATCTCGACCCTGCAGTCGGCGACCACAAGATCATCTGGGAGTTGAACCGCCACCAGCACTGGCTTCAGCTCGGTCGCGCGCTGTGGCTGACTCGCGATGGCCGGTACGGCGACGAAATCGTCAACCAGCTCCAGAGCTGGCTCGCCGCCAACCCGCCGCTCGTCGGGATCAACTGGGCCAGCATGCTGGAGCTCGGCTTCCGCGCGATGTCGTGGACGTGGGCGTTGCATTTCTTGATTGGTGGGGTCAGACCCCTCACTCGACAGCAGGGCGCCGCGGTCCCCTGGATCGTCGATCTGCTCGTCGCGCTCGACCGGCAGATGACACACGTGGAGGAAAACCTTTCGTACTACTTCAGCCCGAACACGCATCTGACTGGCGAGGCGCTCGCGCTGTATGTCGTGGGCAGCGCCCTGCCCGAACTGGCCGCGAGCGGGCGCTGGAGCGACACCGGCCGCCGCATCCTGCTCACCGAGATCAACCGGCAAATCCAGGCAGACGGAGGGCACGTCGAGCGCTCGACCCATTACCAGCGCTACACGCTGGACTTTTATCTGCTGGCCTGGGTCACGGCCGAGCGCGCGCAGGATCGCGACGCGATCGCGATTTTCCGCGAAGCGGTCACGCGGCTGGCGGCGTTCACGCGAACCATGGCCGACGATCGCGGATGCCTCCCGCTGATTGGCGACGACGACGGCGGCATGCTGTGGCCACTGGCTGGCCGCGCGTGTGACGACGTCCGGGACTCGCTGGCGCTCGCGGCCGTGGCTCTTGGCCGCCCGGAGCTCGCGCCGTGGGGGGTTCCGGAGGAGACATTCTGGGTGGGCGGTCGCCTGGCCATCGATCGTGCGCCACTCGTCGAGACCCACGCGAGCGCTGTCGCCACGACGTCACGAACGCTTCCCGAGACGGGATACGTCGTCATGCGCGACGGCGATGGCGGGCACGCCGTGTTCGATGCGGGCCCCCACGGATATCTGAATGGCGGGCACGCGCACGCCGATGCGCTCGCCATGACGCTGACTTTGCGGAACAGGCCGTTCCTCGTCGACCCCGGCACGTCGACATACACGATGGATACGCGCCTGCGCGACCTCCTGCGCAGCAGCAGGAGCCACAACACGGTCACGCTCGACGACCGATCGCAGGCCGTCTCCGGCGGTCCTTTCGACTGGCGAAGCCGCGCCGATGGACGGCTGCACGCATGGCGCCACAATGCGGCGTTCGACTGGGCCGCAGGATCCCACGATGGATACGCGCCGCTGCGCCACACACGCGCCGTGTTGCGGACGCTCGACTACGGCTGGCTGATCGTCGATGACGTCGAGGGCGATGGCCGGCATGCTGCAGCCGCCTATTGGCACTTCGATCCGGGATGGATGGTGGCACGTGACGCACCGGGCCGGCTGCGCGCGACCCACCTGGAGGGGGAACGCGCGTGGCTGCTGTACGACGGCGGTGACGCGTGGCTGGCGCACGGCGACGAAGAGACCGGGCAGGGCTGGTTCGCGCCGGTTTATGGAACGCTCGTTCCCGCGTGGACCGCGCGCATCACGCGGGATGAAACCGTGCCCTTCGCGGCGGTGACCTGGCTGGCTGCCGCGAACACGGGGTCGGAGCCGCCGCCGGTGCTCGAGCGCATCGCGGCGCAGTGCGAGGCGGGCGGGCGCGCGATTGCCGCACGCGTCGCGCGGGATGGCCGCGTATCCACGTTCATGCTCAGGCTGGAGGAACCTGCATCACGGGACACGCGGGCGTCCGGCGTCGGCGACTATCAGACGAACGCTCGCGTGCTGCACTGCACCGAACATCGGGACGGGACGTTCGTGCTCGACCTGGTCGATGCCAGTCACGCCTGCGCGCTCCACGCCCGCCGGGTCAGTACGGCCGCCAGTGAGCCCGTGGCAGATCTCCATGTCGCATTCGAGGACGATGTCCTCGACGTGCGCTCCTCCCACCCGCCCTCGCAGCTGCGTGTCGAGGGCGCCATCCTTCGACGCGTCACCGTCGTCCGTGTGAACGGCCGCGATCGAGCGCCTGATCGCGACGGCACCGACGCCATCGTGATCGGGGGCGCTGATTGGGGCGCGGCACAAATCCCCGAGCTCGCCTCTCTTGCCCCTTCCGCCTGAAGGCGGAAGCCACAGCCGCCAGGGCGGCGCGGACCTTGTGGCTTCCGGCTTTAGCCGGAAGGCTGAACGGACGAAACACCAGTCCCAGCCCGACAGCTGATCCGCTATCGGTGCGGCCTTTGCTGCCGATCCGTTCCGGGACTGAATGGGGACGTGAGTTTGCCCTTTTCGGGAGATTTCATGGCGAGGAAGACACGCATGCTGCTCCGTACGAACTCCATTCTTTTGGTATGTCTCGCGGCGCTTGCGGCTGCCGACTGTGGCAGTACAGAGTCTTCCCCGACGGGTCCTTCCCCAACTCCAGGCATGGCAGGGCCCGCGCCGGAACCCAATGCCGAACCGGGGACGCTGGAAGTTGAAGTCACCCCGAACCCGGTGCCGTGGAGCGGCGCGCAGATCTCTGACGGCGGCTGCGGCGACGTCCCGAACACCTGGTTCTACAGCCAGGTGCTCCGCAACACCAGCGAGAGCACCATTGTCGTCAGCGACCGCACGGACTATTTCAACAACCGTGAAGTCAGCAGGCGCTCGAACCTCGGTATCACACTCGACCCGGGAGCGCAAACAGCCGTCACGACCCGGTGGTGTTCTGCCAGCTCAGGGTTCCAGACGGCGCAGACGAACTGGAGCGTCACGGACACCACCACGGCTGCTGTTCTCACGGTTGCCGGCCCGCGGGTGATGCTGCAGGCGAAGTAGGCAATTTCTTTCCCAAAACCTCCAGAAGCGGTCCGTCGGGGGTGCCCGGTTTTACTCGAAAACGCTGGAAAACGCAGGCACCCTGCTTGCTCAATCACAACGCCGTGGGCGGCATCATCGGCAAGCTCGGCTTTGACCATCACGAGCCGCTTGGACCCGGGACCAACGCACGCGGACCCTGGTCCTCGCGCGCGACCCTCACCACGGCATGTTCGAGCGGCTGCCCGGCGGCATCGCCGTCGATGAACTCCCGGAACCAGAGCTCCGGCATCGGCAGCGACCACAGCCGATGTGCGTGATCGCCTGACATGTGCGGCATTGCAGGCTTCGTTTCCGTTGACGGCCTTCACGCCGGCGAGCGGGCGCGCGCCATCGCCATGCGCGACGTCATGACGCACCGCGGCCCCGACGGCGCAGGCCTCTATGCCGACGATCACGCGTTGCTCGCACACCGGCGCTTGAGCATCGTCGATCTGGCGGGCGGACATCAGCCGCTCGCCAACGAAGACGAGCGCGTCTGGGTGACGTACAACGGCGAGATCTACAACCACGCAGATGTACGTGCCGAGCTGATGGCCGCCGGGCACAGCTACCGCACGCGCAGCGACACGGAGACGATCGTCCACGCCTACGAGCAGTGGGGTGACGACTGCGTGCACCGCTTCCGCGGCATGTTCGCGTTCGCGCTGTGGGACGTCCCGAAGCGGCGCCTGCTGCTCGTCCGGGATCGTCTGGGCGTGAAGCCGCTGTACTGGGCGCGCTGCGGCAGCCGCCTGCTCTTCGCGTCCGAGATCAAGGGGATCCTCGAAAGCGGCCTCGTCGAGGCGCGGCCGAACCACGCGGTCGTGTCGGAAGTGCTGGCGACGCGCTACACATCGGGACCCGAGACGATGTTCGAGGGCATCTTCAAGCTGCTGCCCGGCCACCGGCTCGTGTTCGAGCACGGCAGCGTGCGCGTCGAGAAGTACTGGGACCTGCCGCTCGACGGGCCGGATCCTGCGCTCGAACACGCCGGCGAGGCGGCGCTCGTCGAGCGCTTCCGCGCGCTCCTCCAGGAGTCGGTCCGCCTCCGGCTGATGGCCGACGTGCCGCTCGGCCTGTTCCTGTCGGGCGGCATCGACAGCAGCGCGGTTGCGGCGCTGATGGCGCGCGAGGTCGACCGGCCGATCGACGCGTTCTCGGTGGCCTTCGCCGACCGCCGGTTCAGCGAGCTGGCGTATGCGCGGCAGTCGGCGCGTTCGGTGGGCGCGACGAGCCACGAGATCGTCATCGACGACCGCGACTTTTTTGGCGCGCTGCCACGGCTGATCTGGCACGAGGACGAGCCGATCGCGCACCCGTCGAGTGTTCCACTGCACTTCGTGTCCGCTCTCGCGCGCGAGCGGGTCAAGGTCGTGCTCACCGGTGAAGGCAGCGACGAACTCCTGGCCGGCTACGGCAAGTACCCGCGCGCGCTGGTCAACTGGAAGGCGGCAGGGGTTTACGAGCGGCTGGTGCCGCGCGCGCTGCGGGCCACCGTTGCGGCGTCGGTCGTACCGCAGCTGCCCGGCGCCATCGGGCGATACGCACGGCGGTCGTTTCTGGCAGTCCCGCGCAGTCCGGTGGCCATGTTCCTCGACACGTTTGCGGGCGTGCCGATCGGACTGCAGCGCACGCTGCTCGATCCGGCGGTCACCGCCGGGCGCGATCCGTACGCGGCGTCGCTCGAGTACTACGCGCGGGTCAACGGCGCCAGCAGCGTGCTCGGCAAGCTTCTGTACACCGATGTCAAGACGTACCTCGTCGAGCTCCTGATGAAGCAGGACCAGATGAGCATGTCGACGTCCATCGAGAGTCGCGTGCCGTTCCTCGACCACGTGCTGGTGGAGTTTGCGGCGCGACTGCCGGATCGGCTGAAGCTGAACGGCTTCACCACCAAGCGGATCCTGCGTGAGGCGGTTCGCGGGATCGTGCCGGCGGAGATTCTGACGCGGCCGAAGATGGGATTCCCGGTGCCGTTCTCGTCCTGGGTGCGGAACGGGTGGAACAGCGTCGCGCGCGACGTGCTCCTCGATCGGCGGACGTGCGAGCGCGGCCTGATCAGGCCCGCCGCGGTGTCGCGGCTGCTGCACGAGCACCGCGCGGGAACGTGCGCGGGCGGCGACGCGATCTGGGCGCTCGTGAACCTCGAGCTCTGGCACCGCACGTTCATCGACGGCGACGGAATTCAGACACTGACGCAAGGAACAGGCACATGAGGGTTTCGATATTCGGTCTCGGGTACGTCGGAAGCGTCTCTGCCGCCTC
The DNA here is from genome assembly GCA_036521515.1 of Vicinamibacterales bacterium. Lineage (GTDB taxonomy): Bacteria > Acidobacteriota > Vicinamibacteria > Vicinamibacterales > UBA2999 > Gp6-AA40. The sequence continues at coordinate 3,495 of DATDHP010000139.1, read as the reverse complement.
GTTCGCCGCACAGGGACATGAGGTGGTCGGTGTCGACGTCAACGCGGACAAGGTCCGCGCCGTCAACTCGGGCCGCAGCCCGATCGTGGAGCCCGGGCTGGAGGAACTGCTGCAGCGCGCGGTCTCGACCAGCCGTCTGCGCGCCACCACGAGCACCGCGGACGCGGTGCAGGCCACCGATTTGTCGCTCATCTGCGTGGGAACGCCGAGCCGCAAGAACGGCAGCCTCGATCTCAGCTATCTGACCCGCGTCTGTGAGCAGATCGGCACGGTACTCAAGGACAAGCCGGACTATCACGTGGTCGTCATTCGCAGCACCGTGCTGCCCGGCACGACGCATGAGCATCTGATTCCGGCGCTCGAGGCCGCGTCGGGAAAGAGGTACGGCGAAGGATTCGGCCTCTCGGTGAACCCGGAATTCCTCCGCGAGGGGACGGCGCTCAGGGATTTCCGCGAGCCGCCGCTGACGCTCGTGGGCCACAACCATGCGGCCGATGCCGCCCCGACCAAGGCGCTCTATCAGCACATCGAGGCGCCGCTCTTCAGCACCAGCATCCGCGTCGCCGAGATGATCAAATACACGAGCAACGCGTGGCATGCCGTGAAGATCGTCTTCGCCAACGAGATCGGCACCCTGTGCAAGCGGATCGGCGTGGACAGCCACGACGTCATGGACATCTTCTGTCAGGACGACAAACTGAACATCTCACCGAACTACCTGAAGCCGGGGTTTGCGTTCGGCGGGTCGTGCCTGCCCAAGGACGTGCGGGCGCTCCAGTACCGCGCGAAGGAAGTCGATCTCGAGCTGCCGCTCATCGGCTCGCTGCTGGGGAGCAATCGCCTCCAGGTCCAGCAGGCGGTCGACCGCATCGTAGAGACCGGAAAAAAGAAGATCGGCCTGCTCGGCTTCAGCTTCAAGGCGGGCACCGACGATCTGCGCGAGTCGCCGATGGTCATCCTGGCCGAGGCGCTGCTCGGCAAGGGCTACTCGCTGTGCATCTACGACCGCAACGTGTCGCTGGCGCGCCTGGTGGGCGCCAACAAGCAGTACATCGAAGAGCAGATCCCGCATCTCTCCCGCCATCTCTGTGAATCGCTCGAGCAGGTGATCGCCTCGTCCGAGGTGGTCGTGGTTGGCAACGGCGCACCGGAATTCCCGGATGCGGTCGCCGCCTGCCGTCCCGATCAGATCGTGATCGACCTGGTGCGGCTGCCGCTCGACTTCAGCAAGGTCAAGGCGCAGTACGACGGGATTTGCTGGTGAAGCTGGTTGGTGGGCGGTGCTGATCGGATGGTGGTCATGCATGGTCGATGAGGTCACCAGCCACGAACCACCAGCCACCAACCGATGGTGATGCCGTTTCTCCGCTTCTTCGTGACGTGGTGGGGCGCGTTCCTCGTGGGGGCGCTCGACGCGTCGCTGGTGTTCTTCATGCCCTTCGGGATTGACGCGCTCGTGATCTATCTGGCGGCCCGCGACGAGCGGCTGTTCTGGCTCTATCCGCTCCTCGCCACGGCGGGATCGCTCACGGGCGCCGCCATCACGTTCTGGGTCGGCCACAAGGCGGGCGAGGTCGGGCTGGAGCGCCTGGTGCCCGCGCCGCGGCTCGAGCGCTTCCGCAGCCGGGTGCGCAACAGCGGCGCCGTGGCCATGGCGCTGCCCGCGCTGCTCCCGCCGCCGTTTCCGCTGACCCTGTTCACCCTGACCTGCGGCGCGCTGGCGGTCAACCGCTGGCTGTTCTTCGCGACCCTGGCCGCGATGCGCCTGCTCCGGTTCGGCACCGAAGCCGTGCTCGCGCGCATCTACGGCCGCGGCATCCTCCGCGTGCTGGAGTCTGACGCCGTCCAGACGGTCGTGGTCGGGTTCATCGCCGTGGCCGTGATCGGCACGATCGTCTCGGCGGCTTTGCTCTGGCGCCAGACCCATTACAGGCCCGCCACGGCGGCGTAGCCGCTTCCGAGCGATCCGAGCATCCTGGCGCGACAGCTCGATCACGCGCACCTTGCGGGGATCGAGCTCCGCGAGCGCGCACAGCGCTTCGTCGAGCGCGAGGAGATCCAGCAGGGACACACCGGTGGCCGCCACTCCGGAATCGAGCGGGACATGCTCCGCTCCAGGCCCGCGTCGTCTGCTCACCCCTTCTGACACTGGTCTACAATGAGTCCGTTGTCAGCATCGAATTGCGATGCGATACAGGGGACGCGATGACGGAACTGCCGGACGCTGGTCGCCTGCTCGAGCTGGCGGAACAAGCCGCTATTGCTGACGACCTCGAATCTGCTGATGAGCTGCTGCGAGGCGTCGCGCGCATTCAGGAATCTGAGCTTGGTCCGTTGCATCCGGACCTGGCCAACACGCTGAACAACCTCGGGATCGTCGCCGAGAAGATGGGACGGCTGAGCGATGCCGAGACCTTCTATCGGCGGGCGGTGGCGATTGCGACCGCGTCACTGCCGGTGGACCATCCGAAGATCGCGACCAGCCGCGAGAACCTCGAAGCGTTCTGCCGTGCGCGGGGCGTGCCAATCGAGACACCCGCCTTGACAACGCTCCCGGCTCCGGATGCGGCGCCAGGACCGGACACCTTCGCGTCCGACGCTGCAGCAGGCGCGGCCGGGACGCCAGCCGAGGTCAAGGCTGCTGAGGCCCGCCCTGTCTCGCAGGCGCCGCCGCCACAGCCCGTCTTACCGCGCCATGATGTACGCCCATCGACCCCGGCGCCCTCCGAGCCGCTGTCACATACTCCCCGCAGGCGCGCGCGCGCGCTCGTGTGGCCGGCGATTGGTGTCGTCTTCGTAACGGTCGCGTTCCTCGCAGCACAACGATGGTCATCGCGCGAAACGCCGGCAGCCGCACCGACGGCGGTCGTCACGACGCCAGGGGCCGCCGAGCCTGCGCGGCCGCCCGACACCGAACCGCCCGTCCGGGCCGCTCCGATCGAACGGGCGCGACCGCTGACGGTCGCACCCCAGCGCGATCCTCAAGCCCCCCCCACCGACCAGCGACCTGCTCCGTCACCCTCCTCCGGCGCTCTCACCCTTGCCGCGGCGGAGCTATGCCAGACTTTCTCGACGAGTGGTGACGGCTGGCAATGCGAACAGGCTGGCGACCAGGTGTCGCCGGGGCCGATGGTCCTTTATACACGCGTCAGGTCCGCGAGTGATGGCGTCGTCGTACACCGCTGGTATCGCGGAGACGCGCTGCGGCAGTCCGTGAAGCTGACGACCCGGGCCAACACAACGCAGGGGTATCGCACCTACAGCCGGCAGACCGTCGACGACGGGTCGGAGTGGCGCGTCGAGGTCAGAAGCCCGAACGCCGACCTTCTGTACGAGCGGCGTTTCGCCGTGCGTTAGCCTGTAACCGCCTCCCGGAAGTACTCGGGAAGACCTTTCTTCGTTTCGCGCAGGATCTCGACGATGGCGCGGCGGTCGGCGAGCGAGAGCCTCGCATAGACCTTGTTGTTCTCCCTGCCCGAGAGCACGTCCCACATT
>DATDHP010000138.1:0-2125 GCA_036521515.1 Vicinamibacterales bacterium | reverse complement strand
GCTTTCGTGAGGATCGCCGAGAGCAGGTGCGTGGTCCCGGTGCTGTATTCCATGCGTACGCCCGGCGGCTCCAGCAGCTCGCGGCTCAGCACGAACCTGACCCAGTTCCGGCTCTGGACCCACGCGCCGTAATTCCGGTTGCTCGTTCCCTCGAGTCCCGCTCGCATGGTCAGCAGGTCCTCGAGCGTGATCGCGCGCTTCCCCGCGTCGGACGGTGCCCCGAGCTCGGGAAAGAACGGTCCGATCGGCTGGCGTACACCCGTGAGCATCTTCCTGTCGATCGCGATGCCGACGAGCGCCGAGACGACGCTCTTCGAGGCCGACTTGATGTTGGCCAGGCGCGTGGCCCTCGCGCCGTTGTAATAACGCTCGACGAGCAGGTCGCCGCGCCAGCTCACGAGCAGGCTGTGCAGGCGCGGCATGTCCGCCGCGGCACGGGCGGCCTCCTCGAGGGCATCGGTCTTCGTGGACAGCTGAGCCGCGGAAGTCGAAGGGCCAAACATGAAGAGCACTACGGCAACGAAGACCGAGTGGTACGCGATGTGCCGCATACACATAGGCAGGCATTCTACAGCGCAAAAACGCCGAGATCCTCAGTCGAGCTTGCAGTGGGGAACAGACGGTCCTACCCTTGGATTCGGGACATCCGTAATTCCTGAAGCTGAGTCTGAGGTCTCTGAATGCCTCGAGAACGCGATGCCCACGGCGCGGCCGCCAGCGAACACGTCGTCCAGCTGTTCGACACGACCAACTCGCTCGCCAATGTCGTGTCGGCGTTCCTGAACGAGGGATGGCTGCAGGGCGATCACCTTCTGGTCGTCGCCAAGCCGGCGCACTGGGCCAAGACGTCGGACCGTCTCGGACGCCGCGGCTGTCCAGTCGCACAGGCCATCAAGGATGGACGCCTCAGCGTGCTCGACGCCGCCACCACGCTCGCGCGTGTGATGCGTTTCGGCGTACTGGATCGGCAGCTCTTCCTCGATCATGTCGGAGCCCTGGTTGGCCGCCTCGTCTCGGAATCGAGCCGCGGCGTCCGGATCTATGGCGAGATGGTCGACCTGTTGGCGGAGGAAGGCGACCTCCGCGGCGTCCAGGTACTCGAACGCTTCTGGAACGATCTCCGTGAACGCCAGCCCTTTACCCTGCTCTGCGGGTACAACGCCGCGCACTTCACGGATGCGCTCGCCATGCCCGCGCTCCACACCATCTGCAACGCCCACACGCGCGTCCAGAGGAACGCCTCCGACCTGCTTGGCAACTGGCTGATCGGTCGCGACGCTCCGGCCAGCTAGGGCGGGTCGGGGCAGGTAGGGCGGGTCGGGCGAGCAGGGCGCGTCACGTAAGTCAGCCGGCCCCACCCGCCCGAGTTCTCACGCCGGAGGAGTGGCGCCGGCCTCGGGGAGCGGCAGTATCACGCGGAACGAGGACCCAAGACCCTTTCCGGCGCTCGACGCCGTGACCCGCCCTCCGTGCAGCTCGACGAAGTGCCGCACCAGCGCGAGCCCCAGGCCGAGGCCGCCGAAGGTTCTCGCGACTCCGCTCTCGCCTTGACGAAATCTCTCGAACACGTGCGGCAGGAAGTCCGGCGGTATCCCGATACCGGTGTCGCTCACGGTGACTTCGGCCTCGTCAGGTCGGCGTGCCACGTGGACGTCGATGCGTCCGCCCGGCGGCGTGAACTTGACGGCGTTGCTCAGAAGATTCCAGAAGACCTGCTGCAGGCGATCCGGATCGCTCACCACCGGGACCAGCCCGTTCGGACTCGTGAGGGCGAGCGCCTGGCGCTTCGCATCCGCAGCCGGCCGGACGACGTCGATGGCGGCCTGCACGATCGACCCGAGGTTGGTGGCTCTCAGGTTCAGCCGGCTCTTCCCGCCGACGCTGCTCGACAGGTCGAGCACGTCCGACACCAGCCGGTCGAGCGTGCGCGCGTTGCGTTCGATGATCCTGACGACGTGTGCACGCCGCTCCTCGGCGATCGTGTTGGCCGCCATCATCCGCGCGTAGCCCATGATCGCGTTCAGCGGTGTTCGCAGCTCGTGCGACAGCATCGCGAGAAACTCGTCCTTGGCGCGGCTGGTCTCCTCGAGCGCCCGTAGCAGCCGTTTCTGCTCCGAGATGTCGC
>DATDHP010000137.1:0-3758 GCA_036521515.1 Vicinamibacterales bacterium | reverse complement strand
GCATGCGCCTTTTCGAACCGGGCGCCGTCCGGCTTCTGCAGGTAGGCGCTCGGATAGTCGTACACCTCGTAGCTGCTCGGCGTATAGCCGCGCGGCAACGTCTTCGTCGTCGTCAGATCGACGCTCGGGCGTTCGAAGTCGTAGTCGTCGTGCACGTAGACGCCCGGCTGGATGTCGCAGACGAAGACCCATTGGCTCACGTGCTCGAGATCCGGCTTCACCTGCTGCTCGGGCCCGATGAACGACAGCTTCTCGTAGCCGGCCACCGGCGCGTGCTTGCTGGTCGAATCGGTCAGCACCATCGTGTCGTGCCCGTCCGTGTGCCGGAAGTAATAGCCGATCCCTTCCTGCTCCAGCAGCCGGCTCACGAAGTTGAAGTCGGTCTCCCGGTACTGCACGCAGTACGTCCACTTGCGATAGCTGCCGGTGAGCTCCAGCTTGTAGTCGGCGGTGCCGTGGTCGGCGAACACCTGCTTGATGATGTCCGGCACCGTCATGTCCTGGAAGATCCGGCAGTCGGCGGTGCGCGTCAGGAACCACAGCCACGGATGGACGGTGGCCGAATAGTGGTAGTAGCGGCCGTGGACTTCGCCCTGGGAGAAGCGCGTGACGAAGCCGTTGAAGTAGCGCGTGCTGTCGTCCGGCAGCGCCAGCTTGAGCGTCACGTTCTTGCCGAGGATGGCGTCCGGGTCGATCTCCCCGTCCGCACTCAACAGCTCCAGGTGGTACTCGCTCAACCGCCCGAGCTCCTCGCGGCCGCGCATGCCGCGAAACAGGAGCACGCCGTCGCCCAGCGGCGACGCGAAATCCATCACCCGGTCCATCACCCTAGACATGGCGCTCTCCGATAGTCCGATTGCTGGGCATGCCCGCGGTTTCGCCCAAACGCGGGGGCTGAAGCCTCCGCTCTACGTGTCTCTTCTCCGCCCGAACGACCAGACCGTTCACCGGTATCCCTGCCTCGAGGCGCAGCTCCGCAGCGGCGATCACCGGATGCAGCCCCGCGTTGACAAGCACGCGCTCCACGTAGGCGCGCGAGTGGTTGTAGCGACCGTGCGGCCGCAGGCAGTACTCCGCCTCCGGCAAGCCTTCGGCGAGACCTCGCCGTAGCGCGGAGCGCGAAGGCGGGTCGGACGAGGCGTCAGCGTCCACGAGCTCCTCTACAGTGAAAACCAAATAGCCGTCCGGCTTCAACGCACCAGCCGCCGCAGTCATCACGTCCTCCAGCTCGCCGAAATATACGAGCGTGTCGGCCGACACGATGACGTCGAATGCCTCGCTGCACGATTGAAGATGGGCGGTCAGCTCCCCCTTGACCAGCTCGTCGTAGGCACCGCGCTCACGCGCCTGGTCGAGCATCTTTGCCGAAAGGTCCACACCGACCAGCCGTGCCGCGTAGTCCTTGAGGAGCGGGCCGCACAGGCCGGTGCCGCACCCGGCGTCGAGCACGTCCAGCGTCTTCGCCGCCTCGATGCCGGAGTCGGCAAGCATCGTGGCGACCAGCGTGGGCGCGCGGTACCCCAGCAACGCCAGCTTCGCGTCGAAGCTCGCCGCAAAGCCGTCGAAGACGGTCTCGATGTAGGCGTCCGACGCCCGGGCCGGCACGTTGCGCCCCGAGCAGGCAGCCAGCGTGTGGCGGGCCAGCGGATCCCCGGGCTGCTCCGCCACCCAGCGCTCGCAGATCTCCACGGCCTTGTCGAACTCGCCGATCACGCAGTGCGCCAGCGCCAGCAGTCGCAGCGCCTGCGCGTGCGTCGGGTCGAGCGTGATGACCTTGCAGAAACAGGCGACGGCTTCCGCCAGCCGGCGCTGGCCGTAGAACAGGATTCCCAGGTTCTGGTGCACGTCCTTGTGATCGGGATCGATCTCGATTGCCTTTCGATAGGCCGCCTCGGATTCGGCGGGCCGGCCCTGCGCCCGCAGCAGCACGCCCAGGTTGTTGTACGCGTTGACGTGCCCGGGGTCGAGCGCGATCGCCTGCTGGAAGGCGGCGATCGCTTCATCCAGCCGCGCCCGCGCCTTGAGCACGATGCCGAGGTTGCTGTGCCAGTCGGCCTGGTTCGGCGCCAGCGCGATGCTCGTCTCGATCAGCGCAAGCGCCTCCTCGTGGCGTCCCTGCTGGTGCGCAATCACGCCGGAGTAATGCATCGCGTCGGCCTGGTCGGGCACCTGCTCGAGAATGGCGCGATAGATGTCCTCGGCGGCGGAAAGGTGGCCGTTCTTCTGACACTGGATGGCGATCGACATCGCCTCGCCCACGGTCACGACGTCGCGCAGCGCGTCAGCGGAATGCATATCAGGAACCCACAATCTCGGTTTCGGGCGATGTCTGTAGAGGCGGGCCTTCAGGCCCGCCTGGGCCCTGAAGGTCGGCCTCTACACCGGCCCCCACGGCCGTCCCTTCGAACCGGTAGTCGAAGTCGCCGTTGGCCACCGCCAGGCGCACGCCATTCAGCGGCACGCCCGCCATCGTGCGCGTCAGGAACTCGCGGCTGATCGACGGCAGCACGGTGTTCGTGAGGATGGTCTCGATCATCCGCCCGCCGCTCTCGACCTCGGTGCACCGGCTCACGATCAGCTTCACCGCCTCGTCGTCATAGGCGAACGGAATCCTGTGGTGCGCGACGACGCGCTTCGCGATGCGTTCCATCTGCAGGCGGACGATGTTGGAGAGCATCTCGTCGCTGAGCGGGTAGTACGGGATCGCGACCAGCCGGCCGAGAAGTGCGGCCGGAAACTTCTGCAGCAACGGCTCGCGCAGCGCCTTGGCGACGCCCTCGGCGCCGGGCATGAGCTCCGGGTCCTTGCACAACTGCACGATCCGGTCGGTGCCGACGTTCGACGTCAACAGGATGATCGTGTTCGTGAAGTCGATGTAGCGCCCCTCGCTGTCTTCCATCCAGCCCTTGTCGAACACCTGGAAGAACAGCTCGTGGACGTCGGAGTGCGCTTTTTCGATCTCGTCGAGCAGCACGACGCTGTACGGCCGCCGGCGGACCGCTTCCGTCAGGATGCCTCCCTCGCCGTAGCCGACGTATCCGGGCGGCGAGCCTTTCAGCGTCGACACGGTGTGCGCCTCCTGGAACTCGCTCATGTTGATCGAGATGACGTTCTGCTCGCCGCCGTAGAGCGCTTCGGCCAGCGCCAGCGCCGTTTCCGTCTTGCCGACGCCGGACGGACCGCACAGCATGAACACGCCAATCGGCTTGTTGGGATTGTCCAGCCCGGCGCGCGTCGTCTGGATGCGCCGCGCGATCATGTCGAGGGCGTGACGCTGCCCGATCACCCGCTGGTTGAGCGTCTCCGCCAGGTTCAGGACCGTCTCGATCTCGTTCTTGACCATCCGGCCCACGGGGACGCCGGTCCAGTCCTGAACGACCGACGCCACGGCCTGTTCGTCCACGCTCGGCAGGATCAGCGGCGACTCGCCCTGCAGGTACGTCAGCCTCAGCTGATGTCCAGCCAACTGGTCGAGCAGAGACGCGCGCTCCTCCGGTGTCGTCTCTGGCTTCCTGAGCGTGGCCCGAATCTCGAGCACGCGGTCCACCAGCTCGCGCTCGGCCTGCCACCGATCTTCCAGTTCACCGTGCTGTTCTTCCTGTACGGCCAGCTTCTCTTCGGCGGCCTTCCTGCGATCCGCCGCATCGAGACCGACGGCCTCCTCGCGGCCGATGATCTCGAGCTCGGTCTGAAGGCCTTCGATCCGCCGCCCGCAGTCCTCGAGCCTCGGCGGCACTGCATGCTGGCTGATCGCCACC
>DATDHP010000136.1:0-2931 GCA_036521515.1 Vicinamibacterales bacterium | reverse complement strand
GGGAGTTGTACTGAACGCCGCGTGGTCCAGTAGCGAAGCTCCGCCTTAAACGACGAGTGGGTCGGCGGATCTTCGCTACTAGATGCGCGGGCGCCGTGGCGCCCGCGCCTAAGACAGATCCTAAGGCCAACGATCAGAAACTTGCTTCATCTGCCACGACTCAGGCCTTAGGAGATGTCTAGCGCGCCGCGTACAGCTCCGCCTTGACGCCCTTGTCGCGCAGGACGAACGGCGTCCGGGCGAGAATCCCGTCGCAGATTGTATCCAGTCCCTGCGACTGTCCGGGCAGGAGTTGAGCCAGTTTGTCGAGCTTGAGGCGATAGATGGGGTACCCGGCCTTCGGCTCGATGAACGGCAGCGGAATCATGCGGTTGAAGAAGAAGTGGTACGCGTACCGGCGCGCACGCGCCAGGTGCGCGGCGCCGAGCCGCTCGGGAAAGGGCAACCGCGCAAGCAGCCGGAAGTACTCCTCGGGAGAGCTCGCATCGTGAGTCAGCCCCTTGTTGCGGATCCACGCCTCGCCCGCCACGATGACCGGGATACCCACGCTGGTCATCTCCACGCCCATCTTCGTCGAATAGATGACGGCGGCGTTGCACAACGACATCAGCACGTACGTGCTCATGTCGCTTTCCGGCGGCACCACGAAGATGTTGGGCGCCAGGCGCGGCAGCCGCTTCCCCAGCTCGGCGAGGATGGGCTGTCGTGACCTGGGGAACCCGCTGATCTCGGCCGGGTGCACGCGGATGAGGAGCTGCAGATCCGGCCGCGTGCCGAAATACTCGCAGGTCTGCACCAGCCACTCCAGCATGCTCGGGAACGCATTCGCTGGATAGTGCAGCTGCGCGTCCCATGTGACGCTGGTTGGAAGGCCGATGACCGGCTTGCCGGGGTCCAGGCCCAGCCGCGCGGCGATCTCCTGCTGATCGTGCCGCTTCGGTCGATGGAACACGATCCAGTCGAACAGCCCGTCGCGGCGGCTCGAGAGGTACTGCATCAGCTCCCGGTCCTGCGCGGGCGAGAGCTCGAGGTGTTGCCAGTGCTCCTGCGGCTCGGTCATCAACGTGTGATGGTAGGTGTCGTCGTGGCTGAAGATGAAGCGCCGCTTCCGATAGGCGACGTTCCACGTCGAGGCGTGGACGCCTTCGTGCCGCGCCACTTCGCCGACGATGCCCCAGGGGACGTAGATGCCGTGCGTGAAGACGGCCGAGGTGAAGTTGAGCGCCCGCAGCAGGCGGCGAGTGGCACATGCCGTCAGCAGTGCCGCCTCGAGATAGCGCCGCAGGACCGGCTCCGCGTGGGGTTCGTCCTCGAGCGTGCCGGTCGCGAAGAAACGGAGGGCGCCGGCGTAGGCGTGCTCACCGATCGCCAGGCCGTCGAACGTGAACGCCTGGACGCTGGCGAGAGGACTCGACGAGGCCAGGGCGCGCGCGTGTTGGCGATCCTCGGTCGTGAGCCAGTCGCTGTAGCGGTGCACCGTCAGCCCCAGCTGCCGATAGACGCGCTCGGCGGGCCACGTGCAGTCGCGACACAGGTCGTGCGACGGACCGTGCTGCGCGAACGTCGCGACGTTCGGATAGAGCGAGGCGTCGCACTCCGCGCAGGCGGTCATCGCGCCGTCACAGAGAAGCGCGTGCACGTCGGCGCCGCGGAACGTCAGCGCGGCCGCGAGCGCGCTCTCGAGCGACATGGCGTGCGCGTAGGAACCGATGGCGGTGGCCATCAGGACGCGCGGACCGTTCTGTGCCGCCGCGCGCGCCGCTTCCCACATCGAGCGGTCTGCCGCGATCGCCGCGCGCCAGTCGGGGTAGGCCTCGAACCGCGCGTGGTACCAGCGCCGCGCCAGCCGGCTCGCACGCCAGAGCGGGGGGATGCGCCGGATGAGGTGTCTCATGCGGTGATTCCGGGATCCGGGATCCGGGATCCGGGATCCGCGGGATCCGAGCGACCACTCCGGATCCCGGGTCCCGGATCCCGGATCCCGATCAGCCGAAGAAACTCGTCGGGTGAGGGCAGTTCAGCGAACACACGCCACGGACGGTGCGCGGCGAGTTCGTCGAGCGTGTATCCGCCAGTCGCCACGGCGATCGTCCTGGCCCCGATGGCGTGCGCGCAATCGATGTCGTGGGGGGTGTCGCCGATGACGAAGACGCCGTCCCCGGCGACCGGCCCCGCGCGGCGGGCCAGCTCGATGGCGCGCCACGCGATCGTGGACCGGTCGCGTGCATCTTCCGCGAACGCTCCATCGAGAAAGTAGTCGAACAGACCGTAGTGCATCAGCTTCGCCTGCGCGCCGCCGCGCGTGTTCCCCGTCAGCAGGTACGACCGGACATCGTCACGGCCGCCTTCGCGCGACGCGCTCCGGCGAGCCTCGCCGAAGCCTGGCGGAGGCGGGCGGTGCAGGCGCTCGAGGATCTCGCGCACGTTCGGCAGCACGCGACCCTGCTTCAGCGGCAGCGCCGCCGGCAGGCCTTCTTCGTAGAGCCGGACCATCCGGCGCAGCGTCTCGTCGGTGGCCTCGATGCCGAGAATCTCGAACGTGCGGACGGCAATCTGGAAATCGGTCAGCCCCGGCACGCGAATGGATGACAGCTGGAAGTCACGGCCCGTGACTTCCTTGACAGCTGCTTCCCACGCCGGCACACCTGCCCTGCCCGTCGTCAGGAGCGTGCCATCGATGTCCCAGAAAAGAATAATCAGAACGTTCTCCTCAGCGATGCCCAATGCTCAAATGTCCAATGCTCAATGCTCAATGCAAAATGGTCAACGAAAGACTCCTCGCGTTCGAAATCGGGCATTGAGCATTTTGCATTGAGCATTTTGCATTGAGCATGGCCTCATGCGATCTGTGGTACCGCCTGCCGAAGGCTCTTGACGAGACCAGCAACGTCGAGGCCGTGGTACGCAAGGACCTCGTCGTTGGTGCCGCAC
>DATDHP010000135.1:0-7905 GCA_036521515.1 Vicinamibacterales bacterium | reverse complement strand
GCACATCAACCAGGAATACTCGCTGCTCACGAAGATCCAGTCGATCCTCCTCGACGGTCATTTCGTGCTCGAGCACGGCGGCCGGAACCGCGCAGGACTGTTCTTCAACTTCAACGGAACGGCGGGCATCTGGCGGCGCTCGGCCATCGGCGACGCCGGCGGCTGGCAACACGACACGCTGACCGAGGATCTCGACCTCAGCTATCGCGCGCAGCTCCGAGGATGGAAGTTCGTCTTCCTGCAGGATCTCATCGCGCCGGCCGAAGTGCCGGTGGAGATGAACTCCTTCAAGTCCCAGCAGCATCGCTGGGCGAAGGGATCGATCCAGACGTGCCGCAAGCTGCTGCCTTGCATCCTCCGCTCGAACCTTCCGCCGCACGTCAAGGCCGAGGCGTTCTTCCACCTCACGGCGAACTTCAACTACCCGCTCATGTGCGTCCTCTCGGTGCTGATGGCTCCGTCGATGGTCATCCGCTACAACATGGGCTGGTACGAAATGCTCCTCATCGACATGCCGCTGTTCTTCGCGGCCACGGCCTCGGTCGCGAATTTTTACCTGGTCTGTCAGCGCGAGCTACACAGGGACTGGATCACGCGCGCCAGGTATCTGCCCTTCCTGATGTCAATCGGCATCGGCCTCGCCGTCAACAACACGCGCGCCGTGTTCGAAGCGATGTGCAACAAGCAGAGCGAGTTCGCCCGTACGCCCAAGTACCGCATCGAGGCGCAGGCCGACGAGTGGATCGGCAAGAAGTACCGCCAGAGCTTCATCGCGCAGCCGATGATCGAGCTGGCACTCGGCCTCTATTTCACGGCGACCGTCTTCTACGCGCTCGCCAACGGCATCTACGGCACGCTGCCGTTTCTGGTCCTCTTCCAGATCGGGTTCCTCTATACCGGTCTCCTGTCGATCATCCAGCAGTACGCGAGCGACACGGTCGTCCTCGAACCGGTGGCGGAAGAAGAGCTCTAATCGGGCTTCGGGCTTCCGCCCCGGCACGCCCCTGAGCCCGTAGACCGGAGCCCGGAGCCCGGATACAATCCGCCCGGTCTCAGTCCCGCACAACTGAAAAAGGAGCCACCATGAACTTCGGACGCATCGCTGCTGCCGCCGTGGTCGCATGGATCGTGTCGCTCGGCCTCGGCTTCCTGGTCAACGACGTTCTCCTCGCCGATCTCATTGCCGCGAACGCTTCCGCCCACCGTCCCGAGGCGGAGCTGACGGGCAACCTGCCGATCGGATTCGCGTTCCTGCTCCTGGGCTTCTTCGCTTTTGCGTACGCCTACGCCAAAGGCTATGAAGGGGGCAACGGCGTGGTCGAGGGCGTTCGCTTCGGCGTTCTCGTGTCGCTGATCGTCGTCGGGTTCGGGTTGATCTGGATGTACGTCGCGTATCCGATCACGGCGACGTATGCGGCGGCGATCATCATCGACTCGATCGTCGAGCTGGCGCTCTACGGCGCCATCGTCGGCGCGATTTACAAACCGCTGCCGACAGGAGCGCGGCGCGCGGCGACGGTATAAGATCGCCCGATGGCGACCGCGGAGAAGGCGAAGGCCGGGCTCGAGGACGTTGTCGCGTGCGACTCGGCAATCTGTTACATCGATGGCGACCGCGGCATCCTCGCCTACTGTGGTTACGACATCCACGATCTCGCCCTGGGGGCTGCCTTCGAAGAGGTCTGCTACCTGCTGTGGCATCGGCGGCTGCCGACCCGCGCCGAGCTGGGGGATCTGCAGTCCCGGCTGGCCGCGGCGCGGCCGCTGCCGGAGCCAATCCTGCGGCTGATGCGGTCGCTGCCGCCGGTCGACGGCATGGACGCGCTGCGCACGCTCGTCTCGGCGCTCGCGCACTACGATCCTGAAGTCGGCGACGCGTCGCCGCAGGCCAATGAGCGCAAGGCGGTACGCCTCGTCGCGCAGACGGGGACGATCGTCGCCACGTGGGGCCGCATGCAAGCCGGCGGCGGGCCGGTCGCGCCCGATCCGGTGATGGGGCACGCCGCGAACTTCTTGTACATGCTGAAGGGCGAGCGTCCCGACGCGACCGCGGTCAAGGCGCTCGACGTGGCGCTCGTCCTCCACGCGGATCACGAGCTCAACGCGTCCACCTTTGCCGCCCGCGTCGCGGCAGCCACGCTGACCGACATGTATTCGGCCATGACCGGCGCCGTCGGCGCCCTGAAGGGACCGCTCCACGGTGGGGCCAACGCCGAGGTGATGAAGCTGCTGCTCGATCTGGGGCAGACGGCGACGGGCGAGCGCGTTGACGAGGTCGTACGCGGCATGCTCGCGCGCAAGGTCAAGATCCCCGGGTTCGGACACCGCGTGTACAACACGGAGGATCCGCGGGCGACGCACCTGCGCCGGATGTCGCACGAGCTGGGAAAGCGCGCCGGCAACAGCGCGTGGTTCGACATGTCGCAGCGGATCGAGGCGCTCGTCAAGGCGGAGAAGAAGCTGAACGCCAACGTGGACTTCTACTCGGCTTCGACGTACTACACGCTCGGAATTCCCCTCGATCTCTACACGCCGATCTTCGCGGTGAGTCGCATGGCGGGCTGGACGGCGCACGTGCTCGAGCAGTATGCGAACAACCGTCTGATCCGCCCGCGCGCCGACTACGTCGGTCCGACATACCCGCAGCGGTTCCTGCCCGTCGATCGGCGATGAAGGCGCCGGTTTGACCGCCCGTCCATATATGGAGTAGCATCTCCATATGCAGAGAACACGGCAAAAGAGCGCGCCCGCTGCCGGCTGGGCGCCGCCGGCCGCCGCGGACCGGCGCGATCCGGCGGTACGGCGGCGGCTGTCGGCGCCCGCGCTGCGCGCCTTCTTCAACATCGCGCGGGCCTGGCAGCTCAGCGTGGCGGAGGAGCGTGGTCTGCTCGGGTGGCCGCCGCCGTCGACGTTCCACAAATACAAGAGCGGCGACGCCGGCATCCTGTCGTTCGACACGCTCACGCGCGTCTCGCTGATCCTCGGCATCTACAAGGCGCTGCACCTCCTCTACCCCGAGCGGTCGTTCGCGGACCGCTGGATGCGGATGCCGAACAGCAACCTCCTCTTCGGGGGCGGCACGCCGATCGCGTTCGGCATTGAAGCGGGCCTCGACGGCCTCCTGCAGGTGCGTCGTCTCCTCGACGGCCGGCGCGGGTGACCGCAGGAAGAGGCCTCAGGGCCCAGGGCTCAGGCCTCGGGTCTGTCGACCGGCTCCAGGGCCGTAACAGTATTGGCCCTGATTCCTGACTCCCGAGGCCTTTCGATTGCGTCCGCCTCTCGCGCCCATTCGCTGGACGAGGACGAGCCGCCTCATCCCCAGCCGCTATCCGTCGGAGGGGCTGCTCGATCGCATCGCTTCTCCCGACGACCTCGAGGCCATCGTCGAGCTGGAGGCGTGGACGAACGACCGCATCAGCAACGAGCTGGGCAAGCTCCACGTGCTCCCGCGCGAGGAATGGGTCGTGGGGACGCCCATGGCGTCGGTCGTGATGGCGACGTTCTGCCACCCGCGGCCGGGCGGCGGCCGCTTCTCGACATCCGCTCGAGGAGCCTGGTATGCCGGACGCACGCTCGAGACGGCACTCGCCGAGTCGATCTACCACCGGACCCGCGAGCTGGAGGAAATAGGCAGCTACGAAACGCGCGTCCAGGTGCGCCTGTATCACGCCGACTTCACCGGCACGTTTCACGATCTGCGGGGACGGAAGAGGCACTTCCCCGGCGTCTACGACCCCCGGTCCTATACGGTGTCGCAGCAGCTCGCCGTGGAGCTGTTGCGGGAGCAGGCCAACGGCCTCGTGTTCGACAGCGTTCGTCACAAGGATGGCGAATGCATCGCCTGCTTCCGCCCGGCCCTCGTCCGCAACGTCCGGGTCGCGGCGCATTACGAGTATGTCTGGGAGGGGACGCCCGCGCCGCGCGTGCGACGGCTCGGCTGAGGCTCGCGGTATAATTTTCGTTCGCCACTCAATGGATCAGCGCTACATACGGAACTTCTCGATCATCGCGCACATCGATCACGGCAAGTCGACGCTGGCGGATCGCTTCCTCGAGCTCACCGGCGCGCTGCAGGCGCGGGAGATGGAGGCGCAGGTCCTCGACGCCATGGATCTGGAGCGCGAGCGCGGGATCACGATCAAGGCACATCCAGTCCGCCTCAACTACATGGCGACCAACGGAGACCAGTACGTCCTGAATCTGATCGACACCCCCGGGCACGTGGACTTCGGGTACGAGGTGACGCGCTCGCTTGCGGCGTGCGAAGGCGCGCTGCTGCTGGTGGACGCTTCGCAGGGCGTCGAGGCGCAGACCCTGGCCAACGCCTACCTGGCGGTGGACAACAACCTCGAAATCATCCCGGTCATCAACAAGATCGACCTGCCGAGCGCGCAGCCCGACGAGTGCAAGCGGCAGATCGAGGACATCATCGGCCTCGACAGCTCGACCGCGATCCTGGCGAGCGCGAAGGAAGGCACGGGCGTCCACGACATCCTCGAGGCGATCGTCGAGCGGTTCCACCCGCCCAAGGGCGATCCCCACGCGCCGCTCAAGGCGCTGATCTTCGACTCCTGGTTCGACCCCTATCGCGGCGTGGTGATCGTCGTCCGCGTGATCGACGGGGTGCTGAAGCCGAAAATGAAGATTCGGCTGATGGCGACGAAGCAGGACTACGAGGTCGACGGCCTCGGCGTCTTCTCGCCGAAGGCCACCCCGGTCGACGAGCTCGGCGTCGCCGAGGTCGGTTTCGTCGTCGCCAACATCAAGGTCGTGGCCGACGCGAAGATCGGCGACACGGTCACCGAAGCGGCGCGCCCGACGACCGAGCCGTTCCCCGGCTTCAAGGAGCTGAAGCCGATGGTGTTCGCGGGGCTGTACCCCGTAGAGAGCCATCAGTACGCGGAACTGCGCGATGCGCTGGAGAAGCTCCGCCTGAACGACGCGTCGTTCTTCTACGAGCCGGAAACGTCCGTGGCGCTCGGCTTCGGGTTCCGCTGCGGCTTCCTCGGCCTGCTGCACATGGAAATCGTCCAGGAGCGGCTCGAACGCGAATACAACATGGACCTGGTGACGACGGCGCCGGGCGTGTTGTACCGGGTGACGACAACCGACGGGGAGGTCGTGGAGATCGACAGCCCGGCGAAGCTGCCCGACGCCGGGCGGATCGCGAAGCTGGAAGAACCGGTGATCACGGCGATGATCCTGACGCCCTCGGAGTTCGTCGGGCCCATCCTCAAGCTCTGCCAGGACAAGCGCGGCGTGCAGAAAAAGCTCGAATATCTCAAGTCCGACCGCGTCCTCATCACCTACGAGCTGCCGTTCAACGAGGTCGTCCTGGACTTCTACGATCGGTTGAAGACGATGTCCCGCGGCTACGCGTCGCTCGATTACCATGTGACCGGCTTCTGGGAGTCGCCGCTCGTCAAAATGGATATCCTCGTCAACGGCGACCCGGTGGACGCGTTGTCGATCATCGTCCACCGCGACGCGGCGTACGAGCGCGGGCGGGCGCTGGCCTCGAAGATGCGCCAGCTCATCCCGCGGCAGATGTTCGAGATCGCCATCCAGGCGTCGATCGGGAACCGCATCATCGCGCGCGAGTCGGTCAAGGCGCTGCGCAAGAACGTGCTCGCCAAGTGCTACGGCGGCGACATCACGCGCAAGCGCAAGCTGCTGGAGAAGCAGAAGGAAGGCAAGAAGCGGATGAAGCGGGTCGGCCGTGTCGAGATTCCGCAGGAAGCGTTTCTTGCCGTGTTGAAAGTAGGGACTGAATAGTGGCGCAGAAAGCGACGGCGGTGAAGACGCCCGCGGATCGGGCAGACGGGACGGTGGAACAACGCTCCTACCGGAAGTCGACGGCGCGGGAGTACTTCGAGTCGATCTGCGTCGCCGTGATCCTGGCGCTGTTCGTCAGGACGTTCGTCGTGCAGGCGTTCAAGATTCCGACCGGCTCGATGGAGAACAACCTGCTCATCGGCGATCACCTCCTCGTCAACAAGTTCGTGTTCGCCCCGACGTTGGGCGCGGCCGAGAACGCGCTGCTGCCCATCGACCCCATCAGGCGCGGCGACATCGTCGTGTTCAAGTATCCGGAGGAGCCCGAGCGCGATTTCATCAAGCGCGTCATCGGTCTTCCCGGCGAGACGCTCGAGCTGCGCAACAAGAAGGTCTACGTCAACAACCAGCCGCTCGACGAGCCGTACGTGCACTTCCTCTTTCCACCCGAGGCGAGCCAGCCGGGCGACGCCGACTTCACCGACTTCGACGTGCGCCGGCAGTACGGTCCGGTCACCGTGCCGCAGAACCACTACTTCATGATGGGTGACAACCGCGACAACTCGCAGGACAGCCGCTACTGGGGCTTCCTGCCGCGCGAGTACGTCAAGGGCAAGGCCCTGTTCGTCTATTTCTCGTTCGGAGAGGAGCCCGGCCTGCTGGCGGGCGTGCGCTGGGGCAGGATCCTCCACCAGATTCACTAGGAGGCGTAGAGGCGGACCTTCAGGTCCGCCTGGCCAGGTGAACCCTGTCGCTCGTCAAGGCGGACCTGAAGGTCCGCCTCTGCATTGACGCGACAGGACCAGCGGACCGATGAAGACCATCATCAAGATCCTGATCGCGCTCGCGCTCCTGAACGCCGCGGCGCGCGGCGCGATGGCGGCGTGGACGTATTACCAGTTCAGGGACAGGGCAGAGCAGCTGGTCATCTTCGGAGGGCAGACGAGCACCGCGCAGCTGCACGACGCGATCGTGGAAACGGCGGCGGAGCTCGCGATTCCCGTCGCCCCTGAGAACATCATCGTCGAGCGAGAAGGCGCGCGCACGCGGGCCGAGGCGGCGTACGTCCAGCCGGTCGAGCTCTTCCCCAGCTACACCTACCCGGTCAGCCTGTCGTTCAGGGTGGAAGGCTTCGCGGCGCTTGCGCCTTGAGCTGGAACAGCGGGGCCGCTTGACCATGCTGAATGTATGGTCATAGAATTGTGGTCATGGCGAGAAAGGCCGCACCCACCGCTCGACGCACGGCGAGGTCCCGTCCCGACGCTCTTGCCGCGGCCGAGTTCAAGGCCAGGTGCCTCGAACTGATGGATCGCGTGCGGGAGACGGGGGTCGAATACGTCGTCACGAAGCACGGAGAGCCCGTGGCGAAGCTCGTGCCGTACACGTCGAATCAGCCGACGGCCTTCTTCGGCTCGCTGAAAGGGACCGTCCTGCAGTACGAGCGTCCCTGCGATCCGCTCGACGACGAGTACGACATCAACCGTCAGTGACGCGTGGTCCTGCTCGATACCCACGTGTGGGTCTGGAGCGTCGAGGGAGATACGCGACGCGTGGGGCGGCGGACACGTGCGCTGCTGTCACGGACTCAATCACAGGACGCGATTCGTATCTCTCCGGCGACCGTATTCGAGATCAGCGCGCTGCACACGGCCGGGCGGCTGCGCCTGGCGCGTTCCCTCGAGGAGTGGATCCAAGACGCCCTCGCCGTTGCCGGCGTACGGCTGGCGCCGCTCTCGGCGGCCGTCGCCATCGATGCGGGCAGCATTCCGCGCAGTGCGCTCTCCGACCCCCTGGATCGTCTCCTCGTCGCCACCGCCCGTCAGCTCGATGCGCAATTGGTGACCGGCGACACGCGGATTCTGGAGTATGCCTCGCAGACGAGCAACGTGCGCGTGCACGACGCCGGGCGCTGACTCGACGACCTGTGACGTACGAATACCCACACAACTGAGCTCCGATCTAGACGAGCGCCGCGCGCGCGCGCCCGGCGTCCGCTTCGCCGTCGGCGGCGAGCACAGCGCGCTCGTTGGCCACGCGCGCCACGTAGGAGGCGTCGGACAGACTGCCAAGATTGATGTCGACGTTCATCCCCGCGCCGCGCAGCGCCGCCGCGAGCAGTTCGACGGCGGC
>DATDHP010000134.1:0-1750 GCA_036521515.1 Vicinamibacterales bacterium | reverse complement strand
GTACTTCTACGATCACCTCACAGCCGAGGAACTGCTCGTGTACTTCGGCGCCCTGTTCGGCTACTCCGCCGCGGAGCGGCGGAAACGCGCGTCGGCGCTGCTCGAGGACGTCGGGATTGGCGCCGAACGGCGCCTGCAGCTGCGCAAGTTCTCGAAGGGGATGCTGCAGCGCGTCGGCATCGCGCAGGCGCTCGTCAACGACCCCGAGGTGGTGTTCTTCGACGAGCCGATGTCGGGGCTCGATCCGCTCGGCCGGCGGGAGATCCGCCACCTGATCCTGCGCCTGCGCGACCGGGGCTGCACCGTCTTCTTCAGCTCTCACGTGCTGTCGGACGCCGAAGCGCTCTGCACCCGCGTCGCCATCGTCGCTGGCGGACGCCTTGTCTCCGAAGGAGCCCTGTCGGAGCTGCTGGCGTTGCGCGTGCGCGGCTGGGAGCTGCTGGTGTCAGGTGTCGCGCGCGACGCCATCGACCGGATGAGATCGTGCGTGGTCAAGGCGACCCCTCTTGGCGGCGATCGCTACGCCCTCGAGCTGCCGCTCTCTCCGCCGCCGGAGCAGGTGCTGGCCTCGCTCGTCGCGCAAGGCGCGTCGCTCATCTCCTTGAACCCGATCCGCGACACGCTGGAGGACGTGTTCGTGCAGCAGGTCGCCGCCGCGAACACCGACCGCGGCCTTACTGACGAACCCCGGATCCCGGATCCCGGATCCCGGATCCCGGATCCCGAGTCATGACACCCATTGTCCGTGTAGCCGTGAGCGTCTTCCGCGAGTCGGTGCGCGACCGGGTGCTTTACAGCCTCGTCCTGTTCGCGGTGCTTCTGATCGGCGTCTCGTACCTGATCGGCCAGCTCACCGCCGGGCAGGACATCAAGATCATCAAGGACTTCGGTCTTGCCGCCATCTCGATCATAGGCCTGCTCATCGCGGTGTTCATCGGCGTTGGGCTGGTATGGAAGGAGGTCGAGCGCCGCAGCATCTACAGTGTGCTGTCCAAGCCCGTTCGCCGGTACGAGTTCGTGCTCGGGAAGTACTTCGGCCTGGCATTGACGCTGCTGGTGAACATCGCCGTCATGACCGCCTCGTACTACGCCGTGCTTGCGTACATGGCCACGCTCTTTCCCCCCGAAGTGCGCTCGGTGTGGCCGGCCCCTGCCGTCGATCCGGCGCTGCTGGCGGCGGTGGGACTCATTCTCATGGAGCTGCTGCTGGTGACGGCGGTCGCGCTGTTCCTGTCGACGTTCGCCAGCCCGCTCGTCGCGGCGATGGTGACATTGGGCGTCTGGGTCATCGGGAGCTTCAACACCGACCTGCGCAATTTCCAGCAGGTCGTCGATTCACCGGCGGCCGCGCTGCTGGCGCGATGGATCTACTACCTGCTGCCGAACTTCTCGGCGTTCGACGTGAAGACGCAGGTCGTCCATGGACTGGCCGTGCCCTGGTCTCATGTTGGTATCACCACTCTTTATGGCGCGGTCTATATTGCCTTGCTGCTGGCCGGCGCGGCCGTGGTCTTCTCGAAGCGGGACTTCAACTGATGCTGCGCCGCTGGCTCGTCATCGTCACCATAACGGGGCTCCTCGGCGCCGTCGTGCTGTTGCAGATGGCGCGCGACGGCATGGCGCCGTTGCCGCAGCCGGCGGGCTCGAGCGGCATGATGTACGTGCGCTCGCCGGAAGCAGCAAAACGCATCACGCTCGGCTACGATGCGCTCGCCGCCGATCTCTACTGGATTCGCGCGATCCAGCACTA
>DATDHP010000133.1:0-19765 GCA_036521515.1 Vicinamibacterales bacterium | reverse complement strand
ACACCTCCGCAGGTGTCTCAGGCCGACTCGTGGGACATTACGAGGTCAGCGGCGTGGGGCGTCGAGCCGGAGCCGGATCTCGACGGTGGACTCCGACTCGATCGGAGTCCCGTTGAGCGTCGCCGGTCTGTATTCCCACCTCTTGGTGGAAGCAATCAGCTGCCAGTCGTAGCGCGGGTGCACGCTCTTCACCATCGTCGCCGAAAGCACCCGGCCGGTGCGGCTGATACGAACGTGCAGCAGCCCGACGCTGGCCAGGTCGATCTCACCGGCTTCGGACGGCCACGGCGGAACCACCTGGTTGATCGCGGACGGAGGCGTTGCCGCCGCGTTGGCGACGGGCGTGGCCGGGACAAGCGGCGCCGTGGCTGGTAGCGGCTTCAGCGCATCCAGCTCCTTTATCAGCTCGAGGTAGCCGTCTGCCAACAGCCGGAGATCCCGGAGATCCGCGGGGCTGCCCATATCCTTGACCGCGGCGTGCGAGGTCAGCGCCAGCACCCTCTCGAATCGCGAACGCGCCTGGTCGTAGGCCTGTTTCTGGTAGTGCTCGCGCGCCTCGGCGAACCAGCCACGCAGAATGGACGGGAGTACCTGTTGCCGCGTCTGACCGAGCATCGTGACGAACCGTGGAGGCATGTCCTCGGACACGGCAAAGTCCGGTGCCGCGGTGACCAGCGCGTCCAGCGCGGCCTTCGCCTCCTGCTGGCGGCCCAGCGCAAGCAGGCAGAGGACGCGATACTGTTGCACCCCCGGCTCTGCCGAGTCGCCGACCAGCGCAAGCGCATCTTCGTACGCGGCGGAGGAGTACAACTTGCGGACCCGATCTTCGACTTTCTCGAGTGTCTGCGCCGGCGCTGCAGCCGGTCCCGCGACGGTCAGCATCAACGCGGCAACCGCGACGCGCCCGAGGTGGAGGCTTCTCATTGCTCCCTCATGTTCACGGCAAGGCGGTTAGTCCCGTTGTGCGAAACGGCCATGGTCACGCGCCTGGTTCCAAGCTCGGGATGCCGCAGCTCGACCTCGTGTGTGCCTATGGTCAGCAGATGGTTCCCGATCGGCGTCTCACCGATGCGCTCGTTGTCGACCCACACTTCAGCCCAGGGGATCGCGTTCACGTTGACTGCTGCACGCGGCATCTCCAGCGTGATGCTCGTCGTCTCGCCGGGCTGGATCTGCACCACGCGCACGGCCCGGAATCCGGAGGCCTCGTCGGAGAAGGCGAGCTCATGCTGGCCAGCCGGCAGCATGAGGGCGTCGCTCTCGGTCGTGCCGAGCCGCCGACCGCCTTCGTGAATCTGCAGCCCGACCGGCACCTGCACCCGCAGCCACCCACCCGCGTTGGCCGCAGCACCGGCGCCGACCACGACAGTGGACGTTGTGCCTGTCTCGAGCACCACGGTGCGCTGATAGACCGTACCCCGGCTTCTCACGACCAAGCGGTGCTCGCCTGGATCAAGATCCCGGATGACAACGGGAGCGGTCCCGCGATTGACCCCGTCAACGTCGACGCTGCCACCCGCCGGCTCCGTCACAACCGACAGCGCCGCGGACTTCGGAGGGGCCACCGGCGCTTCGGCGATGACGTTGGTCGGCGCCGCCACGTGGTAGATCGACGCGCGCTCCCCGGCCCACAGCGTCACGCGATGCTCGTTCGCCTGATCACCTCGTCCGACCACGACCGTGTACTCTCCCGGAGGAAGAGGCAGCATCAGCGGCGCCTGCCCACGCCACTCGCCGTTGATCCGCACGTCGGCGCCACGTGGCTCGCTTTCGATGCGCAGGGAGCCGTCGGATGTGCCGGCACCGGGCGGCCCTATCGCGGCAAGCCCCACGACGAGCGCGCCCAGAAGCACAGCGACGTACCGACCGTACCCGCCACGAACTGGAAATGGCTGGGTGGCTGCGGCCAGCCTGAACTCCGAGCTGAGTGAAGCGCCCGGCGCTTCCGGCCCATAGGTGGTCGGGGTCATGACATTTCTCGCAATCCCCTGCTGTCCCCTTTTTCGCCGGTTGTGCGTGAGGCGCGCAGCGATATCCGTGCCACGCGGCGATAGCCACTTTCGGGGCCCGCGCCGCAAGGAAGGGATCCAGGAGGGAGCACAAGGATCTTCCGCAGGTCGACGTTGTTCGCCGGATTGCGACCGCGGCCATGACAGTCGTGGAACCCGGAGCGCGTGCGGGCGGAGCGCTGCGTGCGAGGGGACGCGTTCCGGGATGCGCTACCCGTGATCAGCAATTGGAACCCCCTGTGAAGGAGATGGCGCGGGACCGAGCTCCTGCGAGATCAACGGCCAACGGAGGGTCACGAACGGGCGACGGCGGCGTTTGCGCCGGGAGTTGAGCGCGGCCACGTTCTCGACGCGGCCCCAGGGCGCATCGGTGCCGCCACGCGCGTCGTGCGCGTGGCCGCAGATCGTGAGACGGGGATGCACACGGTCGAGCGCGTCGAGCAGCGTCACCGATCCGCGGTGCCATGTCCCTCGCTCGAGGTCGCACCATCCGAACGGCGGGCAATGCGAGATCAGGAGGTCGGTTCCGTCCGGAATGCGTGCAAACGTCTCTGCAAGCACCGCCTCGCGCTCGGAAAACGCCCAGTTCGCAGGTTCCGGCGTCCACGGCGTGCCGTAAAGACGAATCCCTTCGAGCTCTATCGCCTCGTCGACGAGAAAGGTGCAAGGCAGCGCCGGAACGCGCCCCCATTCCGCCGCGTAATCGTGATTCCCCCACGTCGCGATGACGTGGCGCGCAGGCGCCTCCGCAAGCCATCGACGGAACTCGGTGTCGAGCCAGTGGAGCTGACGATCGCCGTCCGGGCAGATGTCGCCCGCGATGATCAGGAGGTCGCAGCGCGGCATGTGGCCGGGCAACCACCCGTGGAGGTCGGACACCGCGACTATCTGCACGTGACGGCCCCTGTCACGGCTGCAGCCGGACGTGCCGACGCAGCGCCCTGGCGAGACGCCATCGATCCTCCCGGGCCAGCCCACAGACGCGAACACCTAGTATTCGAATTCATCGTCGGATTCGATCGACTCATGGGTTCGCTGAACGGCGGTTCCGCTCGTCGTTTCGATGCGCAGCGTATACGCGAGCGGAAGCTGATCGAGCACCGAGCACACCAGCTGCAGCAGAGGCTGCGCGAGGCGCTCCTCGTCGTCCGGCGTGAGAGAAGAGACAAACCGTATTTCCATGCTGTTGGAATCGACGAAGGCCTGTGAAGCTGCGACGGACGAGCAAGTAGCATTCCCGGGCAACCGCAGCATCGCCGGTCACGTTGCCGTCCCGAAATATTCTGCGTCGGACATAGAGGAGATCGGCCTCGACATTCGATCGACAGCGCGTCGCGCGAGGACGACGATTCGACGCAATACCTTTCGGACGATCCCCTTTGCTCCTCGAGAGGTCGAAATATTGTCCCTTCCAGGGAGAACTTGTCGGTATTGGCGCAATCGACCGCTGGCGCGCGATGACTGCTCAGTGGCATGCCGTGTGCTGCTTCGCCCGGCCATCCGGGCTGAACTGACGCGACTTGCCCAGAATGAACTGCACGGCCCACGATCCGCGGCGATGAGCTTGTACGCGCGACGATGCCACGCTCAGACCTGCGATGTTTAGGATGTAATGATCCATCTGCCAGCGCCCCTGCCTGTTCTCAAAGCTCGTCCATGTCCATTCCTCCGAACGCCATGACCACGGTCGTCGGCCGAACCTTCGGGAGCATCATGTCTGATTCCCAGGCGACCTTCGTCGGCGGTGCGCCCGCCATACTTGCCTTGAACGATCAGATCGATCGTGCTGCTCGTTCAGACGCGAAGGTGCTGATTACGGGTGAAAGCGGCACCGGCAAGGAAGTGGCGGCGCGCTTGATCCATGAGCGGAGCCGCCGGCGCATGTATCCGCTGACGACCATCAACTGCGCCGGCATCCCTGACTCGCTGCTTGAATCAGAGCTGTTTGGTTTCCGCCGCGGCAGCTTTACCGGCGCCCTTCGCAACAAACCGGGACTGCTTGAAAAGACCCACAGCGGCACGCTCTTCATGGATGAAGTGGGGGAGATGTCGCTGCGGATGCAAGGCACCGTCCTGCGGTTCCTGGAGACCGGGGAGATTCAGCCCATCGGCAGCGAGCAGGTCGGCCGACGCGTCGACGTGCGCATCGTCGCGGCGACGAATTGCAACCTCAATGATCACGTGAGCTCGCGCGCGTTTCGGCTCGACCTCTACTACAGGCTGAACGTCATCCACTTGCACATCCCTCCTCTCCATCAGCGCAGTGAAGACGTCGCGCCGCTGCTCCAGCACTTCATCGAGATGTTCAGCCATCGGTATCAGACGCCGCGGCGTGAGGTGTCGCCGCCGGCGCTCGAATGCCTGAAACGCTATGCCTGGCCGGGGAATGTCAGGCAATTGAAGAACGTCGTCGAACGGCTGATCGTGTCGGGAGGCACGGGACCGATCGCCGTCGACGAACTTCCCCCGGAGGTTCAGTTGGAGCAGCGACCTCAGAGCGAGCCGGCGCCTGCGACCCGCAGCCGCGTGGATGAGGTCTTCGATCGCATGGTGGCCGGCCGCGAATCGTTCTGGTCGGTGGTGTACGGGCCTTTCATGACCCGCGATCTGACGCGCGACGACGTGCGGGTGATCGTGGAGAGAGGCCTGCAACTGACTCGAGGGAATTACGCGGGGCTGATGAAAACCTTCAATATGATGCCGGAAGACTACAAGCGCTTTCTCAACTTCCTGCGCAAGCATCAGTGTCAGTTGAATTTTCACCCGTTTCGCGCACCGTCGGGGGAACGGACGATCGAGCCCAGAGTGCACTGAGGAGCGGCGGCGGCGACCGACTGACCGCGCCGGGATGGTCCAGGTTGAGATCTTACGCCGTCGTCTTCCTCCAGGGCGACTCTCTGCCGCACCGGCGAGATCGAATCCAGATTGTCGCGCGCGATCTGATTGAAAGCGCTGCGAATCAGAGGCATGCGCGGGTCGTTTGCGCCGACGGCGATTGAATTGCACCACCTTGCACAACGCGCTCTTGCATTGACCGCTGGTCGCGCGTGCCGCGGATTCCGCTCCCCGTCCTGGTGGTGCGCGCAGCTGATCGTTTTGAAAAGCTCCGGAGCCGGATGACATGCGCGAAAAGCACGACCGTCAATTGATTGGCCGCAGCCACCTGATGTCCAGGCTGCGGAACCAGATCCGCCAGGTGGCGCCGACCGACGCGAAGGTGTTGATCACCGGGGACAGCGGAGTCGGTAAGGAGCTGGTGGCGCGAGCGGTGCACGCGCAGAGCGCGCGCGCGTCGCATGATCTTGTCGCCGTTAACTGCGCAGGTCTCACCGAAACACTCCTCGAATCAGAGCTGTTCGGCCACGTAAAGGGCAGCTTCACCGGCGCGTTCCGCGACCAGCCGGGAAAGCTCGAACTCGCGCATCAGGGCACTGTACTGCTGGATGAGCTCGGCGAAATGACCCCGCGGATGCAGTCCCTGCTGCTGCGGTTTCTCGAGACCGGCGAGCTGCAGAAAGTCGGGGCAGATCAGCTCGGCCGCAGAGTCGATGTTCGAGTGATTGCCGCGACCAACCGCGACCTCGCGGCGATGGTTCGCGAAGGCGCGTTCCGCGAAGATCTGTACTATCGCCTTCGCGTCATTCACCTCCATGTGCCGCGGCTGCGCGAGCGAAGGGAGGACATCCCGGAGCTGGTGGAGCAGTTCCTCGCCGAACTCACCGCGCGAACGCCTTCGGTGACACGCACGGTGTCGGCCGACGCCATGATGCTGCTCACCCGGCACTCCTGGCCGGGCAATGTCCGCGAGCTCGAGAACGTCCTCGAGCGGATCGTGGTCGAGGGACAACACCAGACGATTCAGCCGGGCGACCTCCCGGCGGAGGTGCTTTCACCGCTCGAACAGGACGGTGCCTTGCCCGAGCACCGCCAGAGCACGGCCGATGAACTGTACCGGCTGCTCACCGAAGACGGCCGCTGCTTCTGGACGACGGTGTACCCGTTGTACATGCAGCGGGAAATCACCAGGGCCAACGTCCGCGACCTGGTACGGAAGGCGCTGGAAGAGACGTGCGGGAGTTATCGCGTGGTCGCGCGGATGTTCAACATGAACGACGCCGACTACAAACGGTTCCTGAATTTCCTGCGCAAGCATGACTGCCAGGTGCCCTACCGCGACTACCGGGTGCAGACCATCAACTGAGGCGCCCGATGCACACAAAAATGTTTGCCATCGTGACGGGAGTGCTGTTATTGGCCGGTGCGGCACGGCCGTTCGCTCAGAGTGCCTTCGGGCGGACCACGCCTGCGCCGGGCGGCGCGACGGCGTCAGCCAAGACCGTCGCCGCAATGCCTGTCCCCGGATACGTCATCGGACCAGACGACGTGCTGCAGATCGTGTTCTGGCGCGAGAAGGACCTCTCGGCCGAGGTGACTGTACGCCCTGACGGACGCATCTCGCTGCCGCTGCTGAACGACGTCGTCGCGGCCGGGCGCACGCCAGAGGAGCTGCGCACGGTGCTGATTGAAGGCGCCGGACCGTTCCTGGCCGAGCCCAACGCCACCGTGGTCGTCAAGGAGAGCCGCAGCCGCAAGGTCTTTATTACGGGCAGCGTGGAACGGCCCGGTCCGTACCTGTTGACCGGGCGAACCACCGTCGTTCAACTGATTGCGATGGCCGGCGGGCTGAAGGAATTCGCCGACCAGAAGAACATCGTCGTGATGCGCGGCGCCCACGGTCGCCAGATGACCTTCGGGGTCGACTACCACAGCATCCTGCGCCGGCAGAATCTCGAGCAGAACCTCGATCTGCAGCCGGGCGACACCGTGCTGGTTCCCTAGGGGTCGTGAACGTGCGTGTCCCTTGCGCGGTGGCCATCATCGGAATCCTGCTGGCGACGCCGGCCGTCCCGCCGGTATCGGCCCAGGAACCGGGACGCCGGCTGTCTGCCGCGGTGTTCGGGGCGCCCGATCCGCGGCTGGCCGACGACCCGCCGGAGGCAACCCTGTCGGCGACGGGTCTGCTGTTCGGCGCGTACGACGACAGTCTGTTCCTCGACCAGCGAGCCGGAACGCTTCTACCGCCCTCGCGCTCGCGCGGCTCCCACCTCGGTTTCGGCGGCACTCTTCTCTACGAGCGCGCCGGCGACCAGTCGGTCCGCGCCAGTCTCTCGGGCACGAATTTCTATCACCTCGGCACCCACCGACTGACGCCAGGCCACCTGGCGGCGGACGTCTCGTCTTCGTCGGTCATGCCGCTGTGGCGGGGGGCACGCCTCCGTTCCAGCGGAATGGCGCATTACGCGCAATATGGCGTGCCGTTTGTCGCCGCCGCGTCCTTCGTCGGCCGGTTCCCAGCAGACATGTTCTATGGCGACGACGACATCCATCTGCGGCGGACCGATGTGCTGCGCGGCCAGGCGCAGCTCGAGCAGGACTGGGGCGCGCGAAAGTCGGTTGGGGTCATTGCCAGCGTCCAGACATCCGGCCTCGAAGGCAGCGGCCGGGCCGAGGGGTATGAGCTCGGGGGCCTGTTCAGCAACAGGTTCGGGCGTAACGGTACTTTGCGCGCCGGGTATACGCTCCAGGAGATCGACTATGGCGGCGGCGCCACCTACCTGATTCACCACTTGAACCTCGGCGGCAATTACGGCCGCCCGCTCTCGGCTACGCGCCGCGTCTATCTCTCCTTCAGCGGCGGCTCGACGGTGCTCGAATCACTTGGGCAGGCCCGTCTGCAGGCGGTTGGCGACGCCACCTTGCAGTACGAGATCGGACGAACCTGGAGGGGCAGCGCCCGCTACCGCCGGGGCGTCGTGTTCGTCGACGAGATTGCCGGGCCGTTGCTGTCAGACGGGTTCTCGGCGGAGATCGATGGCCTGCTCTCGCGTCGGCTCGAGCTGAGAGGCTCGGGCTCTTTCACCCGCGGCACCGCCGGATTGTCGCGCGATGCGGCTCCTCCCTACGACATGTACTTGGCGCGCACCCAGGCGCGGTACGCGCTCTCGCGGGTAGCCGCCATCTACGCCGAATATCTGTTCTTCAAGTACCGCTTTGCGGAGTCCGTCCAACTGGGGGGCGCGCTGCCGTCATATTACGATCGTCACACCGTCCGCGCGGGCGTGACGGTCCTGACCCAGCTCCTTCGCTGAGGCGCCGATGCTGCCTGGCCGAGTGTACACCGTCGACGACATCGGGCAGATGATTCGCCGCCGCGCGTGGGTTATCGTCGTTCCAGTACTGTTGGCCGCGGCCGTGACCGGCGTGGTGCTGACGAAGATGCCCGACCGGTTCCGGTCCGACACGCTGATTCTGGTCGTGCCTCAACGAGTGCCGGAGAGTTATGTCCAGGCAAGCGTCACCACGCGAATCGAGGATCGACTGCAGTCGATCAGCCAGCAGCTCCTGAGCCGCACCAGGCTCGAACGGACCATCCTCGACTTCGACCTCTATGCCCTGGACCGTCAGTCCATGCCGATGGAGGACGTGGTCGAGGGGATGCGCGGCGACATCCAGGTTCAGATCGTGAAAGGCGATGCGTTCCGCGTCAGCTACGTCGCCGATTCGCCGGCCGTGGCTCAAAGGGTGACGGCGCGGCTGTCTTCGATGTTCATCGAGGAGAACCTGCGCGACCGCGAAGTGCTGGCCGAAGCCACCAACGAATTTCTCGATACCCAGCTGGCTGATGCGCGCCGCCGGCTGGTGGAGCAGGAACAGCAGCTGGCGCTCTACCGGGTGCGGCACGCCGGCCAGCTGCCCTCGCAGCTGCAGTCGAATCTGCAGGCCGCCCAGAACCTGCAGCTGCAGACGCAGGGGCTGGTCGACTCGACCAACCGCGACCGCGATCGCCGCCTCGTGCTCGAGCGCATGGTCATGGAGCTCGAATCGCGGCCCGGGGGCGCGGCGGCGCCACCGGCCGGGGCTGGGGACGTACCGGACGCGCGATCGCTCGAAGAGCAGCTCGAATCGTTGCGGCAATCGGCGGACGCGCTGCAGGTGCGGCTGAAACCCCGGCACCCCGACATGGTCCGTACCCGCCTGCTGATCCGCGAACTGGAGGAGCGGATCGCCGCCGAGCCGAAGACCGCTGGCCCGTCTGGTGCCCCCGTACGAGCGTCGACCGCCGACAGCCGACGGCTCGAGACGCTCAAGGCCGAGATGGAGACGCTCGACCTGCAGATCGCCGAAAAAGAACGACGGCAGCGAGTGCTGTTCGAGCAGATCGGCCGGTACGACGCGCGGATCGCGGCGGTTCCGGCGCGCGAGTCCGAGCTGGCGGCGCTGACGCGGGATTACGACACGCTGCAGAAGGTCTACGCCGATCTGCTGTCGAAGCGGGAGCAGTCGAAAGTCGCGGCCAATCTCGAGCGGCGCCAGATCGGCGAGCAGTTCACCGTGCTCGATCCGGCGCGGCTGCCGGAGAAGCCTTTCAGCCCCAACCGGCCGCTGGTGCTGTTGGTTGGCTTGATCGCCGGCCTCGTGCTCGGGGGCGGGCTCGCGGGCTGGCTCGAGTACCGCGACACGTCGCTTCGCTCGCCTGCCGACGTCGCCGCTACCCTGGCGCTGCCGGTGCTCGCCGTCGTCCCCGACCGGTCTCGCACTGCATCACAGGATGCAGCCATCCGTCGCGCCGCAAATGCCGTTGCCGCGACGGCATTCGGAGCGGCCGCCGCGATCGTGTCGTCGCTGGGAGGCTGGCCGGGACGCGGCCAGGGATCGACGCGCGTGTTCAGGGGCGCACGCGCGGCGCGGACCGACGCGCCCGGACCCCTCGGGCCTTCCGTGGGTTGCGAGGCCGGCGATGCGTATTGTCGCGTCGCCGTCGAGCTGCATCAACTCCGCCAGTCGCGATCCCTGTCCGTGCTCATGATCGCCAGCGCCGAACCGGGCGAAGGGAAGTCGCTGACCGCGGCCAATCTGGGGGTGGCGCTCGGCGCGTCGTATCGCCAGCGTGTGCTGCTGGTCGACGCGGATTTGCGCAAACCAACGCTGCACACGCTGTTAGAGGCGAAATCCGCGCCCGGACTGAGCGACAGCATATCGAACGGCCACGGTGCGTGGCTTCAGCCGGTGCGCATGGCCGACACGCTCTCGCTGTTGTCTGCGGGGGATGCACGGTCGAACCCGCTGGTGACATTGACATCACCGCGCCTGAAGGATCTGCTGGCGCAGCAGGGGCAGCGCGCCGACTGGGTCATCCTCGACGGTCCGCCGCTGGCGGCTTTTCCTGACGGGCACGTCCTGGCCAGTCTCGCCGACGGGATCATCGTCGTCGTCGGAGCGGGGCAGACGCCGCTGGCAGCGGTGGAGGCGGCGGTGAAGATGGTTGGCCGCGAACGGATCGTCGGGATCGTCCTCAACCGATCGACGGTATCCCCACGCGTGTACTACGAATATCAGGGTCGAGCCCAGGGGGTTCTCCAGCGATGCTCACGTTTCTTCTGCAGAGCGTGAACGCGCGCGCCGCCCTGCTGGTGGGACTCGAGACGGTCCTGCTGGTGGGATCGGTGGGTGTGAGCGCGTCTCTGCTGCTCGGCAGTCAGCAGGCATGGTCCTCGGTGGGAACCGCGGATGGCGTGCTGAAGGCGGTGCTGATCGCGGTAGTCTGCCAGGCCTGCCTGTATTACGAGAATCTCTACGATCTCCGCATCGTGGCCGACCGCCGGGAGCTGTTTGCCCGGACATTTCATTCGCTCGCCGCCGCGTCATTGATCCTCGCGGCGCTGTATTTCCTCCTGCCTGCCCTCGGTGTTGGACGAGGCGTCGCCCTGGCGGCGGCGCTGCTCGTGATGGCGACGATACCCGGCTGGCGCGTCGCGTTCGAGTCGGTGGTGCGCCGCGCGGCTCCACGCGAGCGGCTGCTGATTGTCGGCACCAGTCCGGCCGCACTCAGCCTGGCGACCGAACTGACCGATCGCCGCTACGTCCTTGGCCTCGAGATCGTCGGATTTGTCACGGCGGACCCGTTGGCGGCGCACGGCACCGACGCCAGGGTACTTGGCGAGGTCGGCGATATTCCCGCGATTGTCCGCGATCAGCAGATCGATCGCGTGGTGGTGAGCCTCGCCAACGCCCGCGGAACGCTGCCGATGGACCGGCTGCTGGAGATGAAGCTCGACGGGGTGACGTTCGACCATCTCGCGTCGGTCTACGAACGGTATACGGGAAAGATCGCGGTCGAGAACCTTCGCCCGAGCTGGTTGATTTTCTCGGCGGGGTTCCAGACGACGCGGGCGCTCCTGGCGGTGAAGCGCACCCTCGACATCGCGGTGTCGCTCGCGGCCATCGTCGTGCTGCTGCCGGTGATGGCGATCGTCGCGGTCGCTGTCAGGCTGTCGTCAGCGGGACCGGCGCTGTACCGCCAGCGCCGGGTCGGCCAGCGCGGCGCCGTTTTCACGTTGCTCAAGTTCCGCTCGATGCGTATGGACGCCGAAGCGGATTCCGGCGCCGTGTGGTCGCGCCACGGCGACCCGCGAGTGACCGCCGTCGGCCGGTTCCTCCGCCAGACGAGGCTCGACGAACTGCCGCAGCTCTGGAATGTGCTGCGCGGCGACATGTGCCTGGTCGGCCCTCGGCCGGAGCGGCCGGAGTTCGTCCAGCAGCTCACCAGTCAGATCCCGTACTACGGGCAGCGGCACATCGTGAAGCCGGGTCTGACCGGCTGGGCCCAGGTGCGGTACTCGTACGGGTCGTCGGTCGAGGACGCGATGGAGAAGCTGCAGTACGACCTCTTCTACATCAAGCACATGTCGCTCGGGATGGACCTGGTGATTGCGCTGAGCACGATCAAGACCGTGCTGTCGCGGCGGGGCGTCTGATGGCGGCGTCCTGCATCACGGTTGTTCACGTCGTGGCGTCGCTCGACATTGGCGGTCTCGAGCAGGTGGTGCTCGACCTGGTGAAGCACACCGACCGGACGCGTTTCGTGCCACGCGTCGTCTGTCTGGAGAACCGCGGCGCGTTGACCCGACGATTCACCGATCTGGGAGTACCAGTCGACTGCGTGGCGGACATGCCAGGCGGTGCTGTGCGCCGGATTGTACGGCTGGCGCACTACCTGCGCGCGGTCGGCGCCGACATCGTCCACGCCCATAACGTCAAACCGCACCTGCATGGAGTGCTGGCCGCTGGCCTGGCCCGCGTGCCGGTGACGTTGAGCACCAAGCACGGTCGGAACTCTCCCACCCGCACCATCGGACGCATGGTCAATCGCGTCGCCTGCCGCATGTGTTCGGACCTCGTCGGGGTTTCGGCCGATTGCGCGGCAATCTGGCACGGCGTCGAGTCGGCCAACGCCCGGAAGGTGTCCGTGATCACCAACGGCGTCGACCTGACGGCATTTCCGCTACCGCTCCACCCGCGCACCCATGCCCCGCGCGCGGTCAGCGTCGCGCGGCTGTCGGCGGTGAAGGATCCGTTCACATTGCTGCTGGCCATGCGTCTGGTTCTCGATCGCGAGCCGGCGTTCCGGCTCGATCTGGTCGGCGACGGGCCGCTGCGTGCCGACGTGGAACGGGCGATCGCGGGCCTGCGCCTCGGCGATGCGGTCCGGATGCACGGAGCGCTGGACGATGTGCGGCCGGTGCTGGGTGAGGCGAGCTTTTTCGTCCTGTCATCGACCAGTGAAGGGGTGTCGCTGACGCTGCTCGAGGCGATGGCGGCCGGGCTGCCCATCGTGGCGACGCGGGTGGGTGGCAATCCCGAGGTGGTCGAGCACGGCAAGACCGGGGTCCTGGTGCCGCCACAGGCGCCGGAGGCGCTTGCCGACGCGATGCTGTGGATGCTCCGCCAGCCTGGAGCGCGCGAGCGGATGGGCCGGCTGGCTCGGCGTCGTGTCGAGGATCGTTTCGATGTCCGACGTACGGTCGCGGCTTACGAGCAGCTCTACCTGCGCGCATTCAGGAGTGGGGTCCAGTGAACATCCTGCTCGTCACCACGGTGTTTCCAACCCCGCTGCAGCCCAACAAGGGCGCGTTCAATCGCGAGATGGTCCGCGCACTCGCCGCCTCCCACGAGGTGCAGGTGATCGCGCCCGTGTCGTGGCCGCTGGCCTGCCGTGCGCGCTGCGCCGGTCAGACGTGGGAATCCGCGCGCCGCACCGACGGCATCGAGGTGCGGCATCCGGTCTATTACTACCCGCCGAAGGTCCTGCGCAGCCGTTACGGCGCGTGTTTCTGGTGGTCGATCCGCTCGACGGTCGAGGAGCTGCTACGACATTTCGAGCCCGATGTCGTGATGGGGTACTGGGCCCATCCCGACGGCCAGGCGGCCGTACAGGTCGCTCGCCGCCTCGGGGTTCCTGCCGTCGTGATGGTTGGCGGCACCGACGTCCTGGTGCTCGGCCATGGGTCGGCCCGGCGACGGGCAATCCGGCGGGTACTCGAGCACGCCGATGCGATCGTTACCGTCAGCGAGGATCTCCGGCGGACCGTTCGTGAGTGGGACCTGCCCGCGGGCAAGATCCACGTCGTCCGCCGCGGCGTCGACGCCGCCCGCTTCAGGCCGGGTACTCGAGAGGCCGCACGGCGTCGACTCGGCATCGATCCGGGTGGCCGGATGCTGCTCTGGGTCGGGCACATGGTGGCGGTGAAAGGGCTCGAGGTCCTCATCGATGCCTGCGCGGACACTGCCGGCCGCACCCGGTGTCACCTCTATCTGGTTGGCGATGGCCCGCTCTCCCACG
Organism: Vicinamibacterales bacterium; assembly: GCA_036521515.1. Taxonomy (GTDB): domain Bacteria; phylum Acidobacteriota; class Vicinamibacteria; order Vicinamibacterales; family UBA2999; genus Gp6-AA40. The sequence continues at coordinate 6,076 of DATDHP010000133.1, read as the reverse complement.
CGCTGCAGCGGCGGTGCGCGAAGCTGGGCATCACGAAGCAGGTGACGTTCGTCGGCTACGTTCCGCACTCGGATCTTGCCGATTGGTACACGGCCGCCGATCTGACCGTGCTCCCCAGCCACTCTGAGGGCGTTCCCAACGTGCTCCTCGAGTCGATGGCCTCAGGGACACCGTTTGTCGCGACGCGGGTCGGCGGCATCGCCGAGATCGCCGATCCCGTCCTCGATCGCCTGGTCGCGCCCGGGGATCCCGCCGCCCTGGCTGACGCCATTGTCGATGCGCTGTCGATGCCGAAGCCCGCCGAACGCCGGGCCCTGTCGACCCGCACCGTCGCGGACGCGGCGACGCAGATGCTCGAGGTGCTCGAATCCACGGTCAGGGCGCACCGACAAGCGGGGGCGATCGACGAGGCGCCGGTCGGTGCCCGGGCCCGGAACGCGGTGAGGGCACAGTGATGACGGACCTCGTTCGCCTGGTGCTCGACGATATCCGCGCGAAGGCCGAGTGGAATTACCAGCGCGTGGACCGCAAGGCGCTGCTGAGCGCGGCGGCGACCGACGGAACCGGAGCCATGGTTATTTACCGGTTGATGCAGTGGGCCGGGCGACGGCGGCTGTCGGTGCTCGCGTTGCTGTTCAACAAGCTGAATGCGGTGTTCAACAACTGCATCATCGGCCGCGGCGCCGATTTCGGGCCGCGTTTCGTCCTCATTCATGCCACCGGGGTGGTGATCAACGGCGATGTCACCGGTGGTGCGGACGTGCGCGTCGAGCACCAGGTGACGATCGGGGCGGAAGGGCGGCGGGCGCCCGTGCTCGGCGATCGGATCTTTATCGGCGCCGGCGCGAAGATCATCGGCGGCGTCACGGTGGGCAGCGACGCGCGCATTGGTGCCAACGCCGTGGTGGTACACGACGTGCCGCCACACTGTACCGTGGTGGGCATCCCGGCCCGGGTCGTCCGCCGTCGCCAGCCGGCCCCGGCGGGCGACGCCCCTCATTCTTCCGCAGTGGCGCTCACATGAGGAGGTCCCGATGACGATGGTTGTCGAGGTCGTGCTCTGGGGCTGCGTGGCGCTGATCGGATACGGCTATGTGGTGTATCCGGTTCTCGTGTGGGGGCTGTCGCGCGTCTTCGGACGGACGCCGGCCTGCGACCCGCTGCCCGACGATCGCCTGCCGTGCGTGTCGATCCTGATCGCCGCCCACAACGAGGAAAAGGTGATCGCCGACCGCATCGCCAACGCGCTGGCGATCGACTATCCGGTGCATCTGCTCGAAGTCGTGATTGCATCCGACGGCAGCAGCGATCAGACGTCGCGCGTCGTGCGCCTTGCCGCCGACCCGCGGGTCCGGCTGCTCGAGTCGCCGCTGCGCCGCGGCAAGGCGAGCGTGCTGAACGCGGCGTTTCGCGCCGTCCGCGGCGAGATCGTCCTGCTCTCGGACGCCAACACCTTTACCGATGGCGGGGCGCTGCGGCGGATGGTCAGGTGGTTCGCCGACCCCCGCATCGGCGTCGTCTGCGGCCGCCTGGTCCTGACCGATCGCGTGACCGGCGAGAACGTGGACAGCCTCTACTGGCGCTACGAGACCTTTCTCAAGCGCTGCGAGGGACGACTCGGTGCGCTGCTTGGCGCCAACGGTGCCATCTACGCGGTCCGCCGCTCGTGCTTCACCGGCATTCGCCGCGATACGATCGTCGATGACTTCGTGATTCCGCTGCTGATCCGCCAGCGCTGCGGCAGCACCCTCGTCTACGACGACAGCGCCGTCGCGTACGAAGAGACGCCACCCGACCTCGGCACCGAGTTCCGCCGCCGCTCGCGAATCGGCGCCGGCGGATTCCAGAGCATCAACACGCTCTGGCGGCTGCTCGACCCTCGATACGGGTGGCTGGCGTTCTCTTTTCTCTCGCACAAAGTGCTGCGCTGGATGTGCCCGTTCCTGATGATCGGTGCGTTCGGTGCCAACCTCCTGCTGGCCGCCAATCCCCTGTATCTGCCGATGCTGATCGGACAGGTGCTGGTTTACGGGTTGTCGGCGGTGGGTCTGGCACGAGGCGCGCGATCCGCGCCGCGGGTGCTCCGCCTGGCCACCATGTTCACCACCATGAATGCGGCGTTGCTGGTCGGATTCTGGCTCTGGGCGTCGGGCGGCCAGCGCGGCGTCTGGCAGCGGACCGCGAGATAGCCATGATCGCGACCCTGCGGCATTCGCTCTCGACTTCTGATCGCCCCGTCGCCCGCGCGGTTCGACAGACCCGCCGGGCGGTGTTGCGGTTCACCCTTCCGGCGGCGTCCGGCCTGGTAGCCCGGCCCGCGCTGCGGATAGTCGAGGTGCTCCGCCGCGTGCTCTATTTCTTTTACCGCGTGCTGGTCTGCGAACCCGTCTTTCGGGCCTCGTGCCATTCGTGCGGCCGCGGCGTGAGGACAGATGTGTACATACACTGGATTCAGGGCCGCGGCCGTCTCATCGTCGGCGATGACGTGCTGGTCGATGGCAAATGCAGCTTCACATTTGCCTCGCGATACACGCCGGCGCCGACGCTGGTCATCGGCGACCATTCGGGAATCGGACACGGCTGCCGTTTCGTCGTTGGCAAGCAAATCGCCATCGGCCGCCATTGTCGCATCGCCGGCGAGGTGTGGATGTTCGATTCGTCAGGTCATCCGCTCGACGCCGAGGCACGGCGCGCCGGTCATGCGGCGTCGAGCGACGACGTCCGGCCAATCACCGTTGGCGACAACGTGTGGATCGGCGCGCGCGCGATTATTCATCCGGGCGTCACGGTCGGGGACCACAGCGTGATCTCTGCAGGGGCGGTGGTTATGGGCGACGTACCGGCGTACGCCGTCGTCGCCGGTAATCCAGCACGCGCCGTGATGACGACGAACCGCCATCGCGCCGGAGATCATCCCGATGACAAGCGACTCAGAGCCTGACAAGGGAGGAAGCGTAATGGGGGCAGAGGAGATGACAGACTCGCTCGCGCGCGTGATAGCCATTGTGTGCGAGACGGGGCCTGTCGAGAGCATCACCGCCGATGAGGATTTCTACGACGCCGGATTCACGTCCCTGAGCTCGCTGAAACTGCTCTTGCAGCTCGAGACCGAATGGGACGTCAGCATCCCCGACGGCGAATTCATCGTCGCCCGATCGGCTCGCTCGCTCGATGAGCTCGTCAGTCGTCTGAAAGATGGTGTTGCATGCGTCTGACCGTCGCGATGAATGGCCGCGCCCACGAGATGGCACAGGAGGAGATTCAGAAGCAGGTCGCCTACCTGTCACCGCACATTCGTGATGTCAGGTTCAGTGGCGATGGCGGAGTCCTCGAGTGCGACGTGCCCGACGCCCAGGCCGGCCGTCTCGAGCAGGACGTGCGTGAGCTGGCGGGGCGGTTGCAGCGCAGCCTGAGACGGCTGCAGCGCAAGGTGCTGTTCCGCAGCACAGCAGCCGACAACCCGGTGTTTCGCCGCACGCCATCGATGGAAGGGGTGCATGCCCTCGGCCCGGGCCAGATGGCGCTGGAGGGAATCCCGCTGGCACTGTTCCGATACTTCGACCGGACGTTTACGGAGCTGGGCGACGCCTGGAATGCGCGGCCGGTGCTTACGCCGACTCTGATTCCAGCGCGCGTGCTGTCGAGGTGCGACTACTTCCGTTCGTTTCCACAGAACGTCACGTTCGCGAGCCACCTGCACGAAGACCTGGCGGTGATCGACGCGTTCCGGGCACGGCACGACGGCCGGGACGACCTCGACGATGGCGCGCTCGGGGACATGGCGACGCCAGAGGCGTGCCTCTCGCCGGCTGTGTGCTATCACGTCTACCACCTTCACCAGGACCGGGCGATCCCCGCCGGCGGCACCGTCCACGCGGTCTGTGGCAAATGTTTCCGCTACGAGGCCGGCAATACCAGCGACCTGCGCCGCCTGTGGGACTTCACGATGCGCGAAATCGTCTTCATGGGCGCCCGGGAGGACGTGCTGCAGCAGCGCGAGGCCGGCATCCGGCGGGTGGCGCAGTTCCTCGATGAGCATCAGCTCGCCGGGGAAATTCGCACCGCCAGCGATCCCTTCTTCATCGCCCCCGACGCGGCGGCGAAGACCTACTTCCAGCTCAGCTCGGAGACGAAATACGAGATTTCGCTGCTGCTGCGCGGTGACGAGCGTGTCGCTGTCGGCTCGCTGAACTATCACACCGACTTCTTCGGCCGGGCGTTTGCCATCACCGTCGGGCACGGCGGGCTGATGCACAGCGTGTGCCTCGCCTTCGGTCTCGAGCGATGGGTGCATGCGTTCCTGGCGCAGCACGGCGAGCGGCCGGAGGACTGGCCCGACGTCGTCCGTGCGGCACCGGAGATGTCGTCCGGGGCGCTGATGGCATGTTGAGTGTCGACAACGTGAGCCCGGCGTCGGGTCGTCGCGTCCGCGACCGAATCCTGTACCAGGATTTGAATCCCGTGGTCGACATCCCGGCCGTCGCGGCACTGCTGCGGCAGGCGTGGACGCCGCCGTGTCTCTGTTACTCCGACATGTATGTCGGGTGGCAGCTGACGTGGGCTGGCCCCGTACGGCCGCGTGCGATTGCGGCAACAGCGGGCTCCAGGGTCGTGGGTGTGATTGCGATCGTGCCACGCAGGATCCGTGTGTGCGATCGCGTGACCGTCGTCTACGTGCTGTCCTTCTTTGCGGTGCATCCGGCGTACCGCGGCCAGCACATCGGCGCCGGGATGGCGGAGAGGATACTGGCCGCATCCGACCGTGCGACCCTCGCATATACCGCGCCTGGCGCGTTGTCGCGTGCGGTGCTGGCGGCGGCCGCGGTTTCCCGCGGGTGGACGGTCAGAGAGGCGGGCGAAGTGCGGACGTATGCTCGCGCCGCTCCTCGCCGTGATCACGATCTGCAGGCCCCCGCCCGCGAGGCGACGGTCGACGAGTTTCTGGCCGCCGTGGAGCATTGCCACGCCCCGTCGATCGCATGGAGCCACCCAACAGCGGAACAGCTGCGGCACTACCTCGCCGACCCGCGCGGCTCATGCCTGGCGATTGTCCAGAACTCCGCCGACTCTGTGGCCGGCGCGCTGATCGTCCGTTCGCAGGTCATCACCGCCCGCGGCGTTGAGCACGTGCCATCGCTCGACTCGGTGTTTCTGGAGGGAGCGTGCGCTCCGGCCCTCGACGCTTTTGCGACGTTCGCCCACCACCGGTGGGACAGCGATGGCGCGGCCGTCGTCACCGCCCCCAATCTACAGGCTGTCGAGGCCGACGGGATCCGGTCAGCCGGCTTCCGCGCGACCCGCTCGGCCTTCAACCTGTCGGTGATGGGGCAGGAACGGGATCCGGTGGTGCGCGGCATGACAGCGACCAATCTCGAAGTGTTCTGAGCTGCACGGATGAGACTTCCGCGTAACGCGCACCTCTGGCTACCCGGTCTGGTCCGATCAGACTGGCGCCGGGAGGTCCCTCCGCCGACGGGACCGATCGACGTATTGTTCTGCATCGCCGATCATTTCGAGCCTGCACACGGCTCGCCTGGTCTCGAGATCGAGCGAGCCCGAGTGCGGAGGTGGACCGAGCAATTGCCAAAGCTTGCGGCGCGTTTCCGTGACGCGGATGGCCGACCGCCGCGGCATACGTTCTTTTTTCCGGCTGAGCAGTATCGCCCCGAGCACCTGGACGCGCTGGCGAGCCTGTGCCAGGCCGGCCTGGCCGAAGTCGAAGTCCATCTGCATCACGATAACGACACGTCGGATGCCCTCCGCGAGACGCTCCTTACCTTCAAGCACCGGCTCTTCTACGATCACGGATTGCTGACCACTACTCCGGACGCTGTCGCGGCCTACGGGTTCGTCCACGGCAACTGGGCACTCGACAATGCCAGGCCCGACGGCCGCTTCTGCGGGGTCAACGACGAGATTACGATTCTGCGTGAAACCGGTTGTTATGCCGACTTTACGCAGCCGGCGGGGCCGGATGTGTCCCAGACACGGACGGTGAACTCCATTTACTATGCTTGTGACGATCCCGTGCGTCCACGGTCGCACGATCGAGGTGTCGACGCCCACGCCGGACAGG
>DATDHP010000132.1:0-1921 GCA_036521515.1 Vicinamibacterales bacterium | reverse complement strand
AGAGCTCGCACAAGTACGAGCCCGCGCAGGTGATCGAGGAGGGTCGCGCCGCGGGGTTCGATCACGCCGAGCAGTGGGTCGACGATGCCGCGCGATTCGCCCTGACGCGCTTCATTGTTTAAGAGGCCGGCTGCGGGCTACTCCGGCGTCACCACCTTCAGGAACTCCGCGTGCGTCTGCATCTCGCTGTGCATCGGGACGTGGCGATCGACGCGCAGGCCGCGCTTCCGGACATGCTGCGCCATGTTCCGCGCGAACGGGAACGCGCTGAACTGCGGCGCCGGCTCGTAGACGTCCCCCTGGATCAACAGCCGATCGCGCGGCACGTAGGCCATGAGGAGCGTGTCGGCGTGCGGATTGCCGGACAGGTGATAGAGCTGAACCTCCATGGCTGCGTCCCGCAGCGTGCGGTCGTCGCCGACGGTCTCGAGCACGAGCGGCCTTGGCGACCGGGCGAGCGCATCCGGCATCGCCGAGTGCGGTCGCGCCACCATGTCGCGGAACGCGGCGGCATTGCGCTCGTGCGCGATGATGGTCAGCCCTTCGGCAACGGCAGCGCGGAGCCCACCGGTGTGATCGAAGTGGTGGTGCGAGACGATGGCGCGGGTCAGCGGCTTGCCGGGACGCAGTTGTTTCGCCCGGGCGATCACCGCCTGGGCGCGCGCCTCGCTCTGCGGCACCTCGAACAGCGTCAGGTGATCGGCAAACTCGAACAGCACACTGTGGTGTGAGCCGCCGGCCAGGCGCCAGATCCCCTGGCCGATCTCGTCGACCGTGACGTTCTGCGGCGGCACGAGTGGCGGCGCGGCCGCGGTGCGGGCCGCTTCAGGGGCGGATGCATCAGCGGCGTCCGCGTCGAGCGACTGTTTCGAGAACCGCAGATCATCGCGCGTGAACCGATCGAGCCTGGTCACGATGTGCGCGGGCAGGCGCAGCCCCGCGACCTCCTGGTACTCGGCAAATGACGTGTCGATGGTCACGTCGCCGAGATTCGGGTGAAACGCGGAGGAGGTGACGCCGAGCGGGAGCTTCGTGCGGGGATCGAGTGCCAGGGTCAGCGTTTCGCCGCGCGGGGCCAGCACGTCGACGAGTTGACGTCCGTTCTCCTCTCTGAGACTGCTGACCCGGGCGTCCTCGTCCAGCGCCACGCGCACGATCGCCAGCGGATGATGCAGCATTTCCACGCGCCGGTCCCAGGCGACCTGCTCCGACGCGCGCGTGGCGACGCCATTGGCGCCAACCGCGTAGGCGACATCGCCGTCCACGCCGACATCCTGCCGCTGCTGCGCCATCACGAACGGGAACCCCGGGACGCGCGTGAGCTGCGTCCGCATCCGGCCATTCTCGAGGTCCAGGGTTCGCTTGTACTCCGTGACGGTCCAGGCGGTCAGGTCCGCCTCCGGCGACATGTTCTGCCCGATATTCGGCTGCTCGCCTTCACCTTCGAGCACCAGTGTGCGCGCCTCCTGCACACGTTCGCGCCCGCCGAGAGCGGCGGCCGCGGCCGCGACCGCCTGCTGCGCAGGTGTCGGCGGCGCGCACGCGCCAGCCAGGACGGCCATGCCCAAGACCCACGACCCGCACCTCATGCCCAATCTCCGGACAAAGGCCGATTATCCTGAAGAAGGCCGATTATAGGCTGCTGATCCGACCGGCGGCATCCGATACACGAACAGGACCTTTTCCGCTCGATGAGACTCCTCAGGCCACTGCCCCGCGTCGTGACGCGGCCGCTGTCGCTGGTCGTCCTCCTGGCCTGGGCAAGCCGTGCTTCGCATTGTCGGTGCAAGCCTGGCTTCGTCCGGTCACACCGCTTCGCCCTGTCGGTGCGGGCCGGCTTCGCACTGTCGGTGCAAGCCCTCTGACGCTCGTCGGTGCAAACCCGAGCTCTGTCGGTGCTGGCCCGAGGCTTATCGGTGCG
>DATDHP010000131.1:0-2314 GCA_036521515.1 Vicinamibacterales bacterium | reverse complement strand
TGAGAACCATCCCGTCCGCTCCCGGCGCCGGCAGGGCCGCGGTGCTCCAGTTCCTCGTCCACGATCCCTGGAAGAACCGCCCCGTCAGCCGCTTCAACGTCGTGCACGAGCGGTTCTTCCACACGTTCGTCGTGAGCGAGGACCTCGAGTTCTTCGAGCACGGACATCCCCGGCTCGTCGCCGATGGCGTGTTCCAGTACCCGATCACGTTTCCGAAGCCCGGGATGTTTCGCGTGCTCGGTGACTATTACCCGGAGGGGGCCACGCCCCAGCTGACCAGCGACACTGTCTTCGTGCCCGGCGGCGCGCCCCAGCCTCCAGTGCAGCTCGACCGCGACTACTCGCCCAAGACCGCCGCAAATCTGCGCGTCTCCTTCACGACCATCCCCGATCGCCCGATCGCCACCGCGCGCACGCAGTTGCGGTTCGTCGTCGACGCCGATCGCGGACTGCAGCGATACCTCGGTGCGTGGGGGCACATGCTGGCGGCGAGCACGGACCTCATCGACATGATGCACGAACATCCGCTGCTCGCCGACGGCGGTCCACGAGTCGAGTTCGAGATGGTGTTCCCGCGGCCCGGCGCCTACCGACTTTGGGTACAGTTCCAAAGCGACGGTGTCGTCAACACCGTGCACTTCGACGTGCCGGTCGGGAGCGTGCAATAAGACGGGCGTCGGACTCCGGGCTTCGGGCTCCGGGCCCCTTGAAGGCGGACCTGAAGGTCCGCCTCTACATCGGTATTCGTAGAGGCGGGCCTTCAGGCCCGCCTGCGTTTTCCTACGGCGTCAGTGGCACCGGATCGCCGCCGAAGTTGACCTTGAAGCCGAAGCGCGCGGTCAGCGGCAGCGCCGGGAAGCCGAACGACGCCTCGTAGTCCTTGTCGAACAGGTTCTCGATGCTGGCGTACGTCCGCAGCCGCGGGTGGAGCTGGTAGGACCCGCTGAGATCGACTTTCTGATACGCCGCGTCGAGATCGCGGTTCGGCAGCAGCATCGAGTTGCCGAAGTTCTGATCGCTCAGGAACGTGCTGTCGTCCCGCTTCCCTGCGAAATAGGCGGACAAGGCAACCTGCGCGCGTCCGGGCGCATACATGACCATCACCGTCCCCGAGTTCGGCGGCCGCCGGAAGGGACGCTGTCCCACGAGCGGGGAGAACGCACCAATCGCGATGCCCGGAAACGCGGGATTGAACGACGTGCCCGCGCTGAAGGCCTCGCTGACCTCGGCGTCGAGACGCGTGTAGGACGCCATCATCCGGAAATCGCCCGCCACCGCTGCCTCCAGGGCGATCTCCGCGCCTCGCGCCTGGTACGATTGCGAATTGACGTAGGCGCCGAACGCCGTCGCGTTGGCGATCTCCACGGGAACGCCGGCAAGCGGCAATGCGGTCTTGCCGAGGTACTCGATGAGGTCGTCGAAGGTGTTGTGGAAGTAGACGGCGCGCACACGCGCGCGGCTGCCGGCGAACCCCTGTTCCACGCCGACGTCGAAGCTGCGGCTCCGTTCCGGACCGATCGGCTCGACGCCCGCTCCCGCAGGCGTGCCGCTCACCAGGGCGAACAGCGATGATTGCTCCTGGAAAAGGTTCGGCGCCTTGATGCCGGTACCCGCGTTCAGGACGATCTTCGTATCGCCCAGGCCCGAACGCGACGGCTCGCGCAGATAAGACGCAACCGACAGGCGCGGCGTGACCGCCTCGCCGAACGCCTCGTTGTGCTCGACCCCCAGGCCGGCGCTGATGTAATGACGGTTCAACACGGTGGCGCGCGCCTCGACGAAGGCGCCGCCATTGTTCCGCGTGGCCGTTGCTTCCTCTTCCGGATCGTCGAACCCCTCTTCGCGCTCGTAGCGTCCGCCGCCGGAGATCGCGAGTGACGGAACGACCTGGAACGTGCTCACGCCCGAGAGCACGCGCCGCGTCGTCCGGCTCTCGAAGAGCGACGGATAGACGCCGCTGTAGTCCAGGATGGCGCGGCCGCTCACCGTGTAGCCGTTCGCGCCGCGCAGCGTCACCGGCTGCCCGAGATAATTGGCTCCGGACCCGAATGGATCGTACGGCTCACCGGTGGGACTCGCGTTCATGTACTCCGTGGTCTGATCGCTCGAGCCGAAGCGCACCGTGCCCTGCACCCGATCCGTGAACTGCGACTGCACCGCGACGCTCACATATGTGAGCTGGTTGTCCTGCGACGAGTCGTCTGCGATGCCGTAGAGAGCGATGCCGTTGGGGCTGCCAGACGCCGTATCCGTCCGCCTGATGGTGCCGCTCAGATCGGTGTTCACACCGAGCGCGGCGCCGAACCGGCCGGCG
>DATDHP010000130.1:0-13666 GCA_036521515.1 Vicinamibacterales bacterium | reverse complement strand
ACTGCCGACTGCCCACTGCCGACTACAATGAACAGGAATGTCTCACGACGTCCAGGACCCGACCCACCCTGTTGCTCTCCCCGACAAGCCGGCCCTCGAAGGGCTCGAAGCCAAGTGGAACGAACGGTGGCAGGCTGACGGGACCTACCGCTTCGACCGCAATCATCCGCGTGACGAGATCTACTCGATCGACACGCCGCCGCCGACGGTCAGCGGATCGCTGCACGTGGGCCACGTTTTTTCCTACACGCACACCGACCTCATCGCCCGTTTTCAGCGCATGCGCGGCAAAGCGGTGTTCTACCCGATGGGGTGGGACGACAACGGCCTGCCGACGGAGCGACGGGTGCAGAACTACTACGGCGTCCGCTGCGATCCGTCGCTGCCGTACGATCCCGGCTTCCGGCCCCCGGACAAGCCCGGCAAGCACCCGATCTCGATCTCCCGTCCGAACTTCATCGAGCTCTGCAACCGGTTGACAGCCGAGGACGAGAAGGCGTTCGAGCACTTGTGGCGCCATCTCGGGCTGTCCGTGGACTGGTCGGCCACCTACGCGACGATCGATCGCCGGTCGCAGCGCGCGTCCCAGACGGCGTTCCTGCGCCTGCTGAAGCGCGGCCTCGCCTACCAGCTCGAAGCGCCCACGTTGTGGGACGTCGACTTCCGCACCGCCGTCGCCCAGGCTGAGCTCGAGGATCGCGAGCAGCCCGGCGCGTATCACCGCATCAGGTTCGCGCGCCCTGACGGCGCCTCGAGCGCGCCCGGCGCAGGCGGCGGCTACGTCGAGGTCGAGACGACGCGGCCCGAGCTGATTCCGGCCTGCGTCGCCCTCGTTGCGCACCCCGACGACGAACGCTACAAGGCGCTCTTCGGCACCACCGTGGAGACGCCTCTCTTCGGCGTGCCGGTGCCGGTGAAGGCCCACCCGCTCGCCGATCCCGGGAAGGGAAGCGGCATCGCGATGATCTGCACCTTCGGCGATCTCACCGACGTGACGTGGTGGCGGGAGCTGTCGCTCCCGGTGCGCGCCGTCATCCTCCCCAATGGTGCGTTCCGCCTGGTGACGTGGGGAACACCAGGTTGGGAGTCCAAGGATCCGGCACGCGCGCAGCAGGCGTACGACAGGCTGGCGAACCTCTCGCCCGCAAAGGCGCGCGCGCAGGTCGTGGAACAGCTCCGCGAGTCGGGCGACATGCTCGGCGAACCGCGCGCGATTACGCACCCTGTGAAGTTCTACGAGAGGGGCGACCGCCCGCTCGAGATCATCACGAGCCGCCAGTGGTTCATCAAGACGATGGAGTTCCGTCCGGACCTGCTCGAGCTCGGCCGCGAGCTGCGCTGGCATCCGGAATACATGCGCCATCGCTACGAGAACTGGGTGAACGGCCTGACCGGCGACTGGGGCATCAGCCGCCAGCGGTTCTTCGGCGTGCCTTTTCCCGTGTGGTACCCCGCGCGGGCCGATGGCAGCCTCGACTATGACCACCCGCTCCTGCCCGAGGAATCGCGGCTGCCGATCGATCCGTCTACCGACCTGCCGGAGGGGTACACGGCCGACCAGCGCGACCAGCCGAATGGCTTCGCGGGCGACCCCGACGTGATGGACACGTGGGCCACGTCGTCGGTAACGCCGCAGATTGCGGGCGCGTGGCTCGACGATCCGGATCTGTTCGCCCGTGTCTTTCCGATGGACCTTCGCCCGCAATCGCACGACATCATCCGCACGTGGCTCTTCACCACCGTGCTGCGTTCCCGTCTCGAGCACGGTACGTTGCCGTGGCACAACGCGGCCCTCTCCGGCTGGATACTCGATCCGGAGCGCAAGAAGATGTCGAAGTCCAAGGGCAACGTCGTGACGCCCATGGCGCTGCTCGAGGAGCACGGCTCCGACGGCGTTCGATATTGGGCGGCCAGCGGGCGGCCGGGCACCGATACCGCGTTCGATCCCGGCCAGATGAAGGTGGGACGGCGGCTGGCGATCAAGATCCTGAACGCGGCGCGTTTCGCGCTGATGCAGGCGGAGCCGCGCGGCCCGATCACCGAGCCGCTCGACCGCGGAATGCTGACGGCGCTCGCCAGGCTGGTGGAGACGTCGACCGGACAGTTCGAAGCCTACGACTACGCGCGTGTGCTCGAACGGACCGAGAGCTTCTTCTGGGCGTTCTGCGACGACTACCTCGAGCTCGTCAAGGCGCGGCGCTACGGCGATTTCGGGCCGGACGCGGCGGCGTCGGCCAACAGCGCGATGCTCGTGGCGCTGTCGGCGCTGCTCCGGCTGTTCGCCCCGTATCTCCCGTTCGTCACGGAAGAGGTGTGGTCATGGTGGCGGCCCGGCTCGGTGCACAGGGCGTCGTGGCCGAGGCCCGCGGAGGTGCTCGCGCCAATTCACGGGGCGGACCCGCAGGCGCATGCCGTCCGCGAGGCCACCCAGGGAGCGCTCGCGGAGGTGCGTCGGATCAAGTCGATGCTCAAGAAGCCGACCAAGGCCGTCATCTCGCGGGCGGTGCTGCCCGCATCGTACCGCGGGCTCGGTCCTGCGGCGCGCGACTTCCAGGCCGCGACGCACATCCGCGCGCTGGAGTTCGCGGACGTGGGTGAGGCGCAGCTCGAGTTCGGCGAGGAGGCCGTGGCACCGGAGACGGGCGCGTGAAGCCGGTGCCGTTCGAGCCGCTCGACCCGGGTGTCTACCGTGAGATCGTTCGTCGCGCACTGGCCGAGGACTTCGGCTGGGGCGACGTCACGACGGAAGCGGTCATCGACCGCAGCCAGAAAGCGCACGCCACCATCCTTGCGAAATCGCCGTGCGTCCTCGCCGGCCTCGACATCGCCAGCGAGGCGTTCCGCCAGCTCGACCCTGGCGTCGCCGTCACGATCAGGCATGAGGACGGCGAGCGCGTGGCTCCCGGGACGGTCGTCGCCGAATATACGGGACTCGCGGCGTCGCTGCTGACGGCGGAGCGGACCGCGCTGAACTTCGTGCAGCGGCTGTCCGGCATCGCCACGCTCACACGGCAGTTCGTCGATGCCGCCGGCGGCCACATCATCATCCTCGACACGCGCAAGACGACGCCGCTGCTGCGTGCGCTCGAGAAGTACGCCGTCCGGGCCGGTGGGGGTACCAACCATCGCAGCGGCCTGGACGATGGCATTCTCATCAAGGACAACCACGTCAGGCTCGCGCAGGGCGTGGTGCCGGCGGTCACGCGCATGCGCCGGGCGAACCGCGAGATGCCGACCGAGGTCGAGGCGCAGACGCTTGCGCAGGTGGACGAGGCGCTCGCTGCCGGCGCCGACATCATCCTGCTCGACAACCTCGCGACCGACGACATCGTCGAAGCCGTGCGCAGGTGCCGGGGCCGCGCCAAGACCGAGATTTCGGGCGGGGTCACGCTCGGGCGAATGCGGGAGCTTGCCGGCACGGGCGCCGATTTCGTCTCGATTGGCGCGCTGACCCACTCGGCCCCCGCCGCGGATCTCAGTTTCGAGATCGAGCCCGCGTGATCCGGGATCCGGGATCCGGGACCCGGGATCCGGAGGCTGCGATTCGAATCGCGAACGATCGGATCCCGGATCCCGGAAGAGTCCACATGAGTCGCGACACCATGTCCTGGCGAGTTCATAGATACGAGGAGGTGTCGTCCACCAACGACGTCGCCGCGCAATTCGCGGAGCGGGGCGCCGAGGAGGGCTGCGTGGTCGTCGCCGACGCGCAGTCCGCGGGGCGCGGACGGCATGGACGTGCGTGGTCGTCGCCGGTTGGCGCCGGCCTCTACGTCTCGGTCGTCCTCCGCCCGCGCGCTGCCATCACCGGATTGCTGACGATCGCCGCCGGCGTCGCGATCGCCGAAGGCATCCAGGCCGCCAGCGGGCTCGACGCCAGCGTGAAGTGGCCCAACGACGTGTACGCAGGCGGACGGAAGCTGGCGGGCATCCTCGCGGAAGCGGGATCATCGCCAGGCGGCGCTCCGCACGTCGTGCTCGGATTCGGGATCAACGTGCGCCCGATGACATTTCCGCCCGACCTGGCTTTACGGGCGACGTCGATCGAGAGTGAACTTGGCCGGTCCATCGATCGCCACCTCCTGCTCGCGTCGTGTCTTGCCGCGCTCGCCAACCGGTATGCCGATTTGCATGACGGGCGCGCCGGCGCGGTGCTCGACGCGTGGCGTCTTCGTGCCGCCACCACCTTCCGAAGACGCGTCGAGTGGGATCGGGGAGAGATCCGCGCCCGCGGGGTGGCGGAGAATATCGACGAGGACGGGGCGCTGCTGGTTCGCGTCGGAGACGACGTCGTGCGGGTGATCTCGGGAGAGGTTCGTTGGTTGTAGAGGGGGACGGCGCCGAGTACTGCCGGCAGATTGAATCGTATCTCTGCCGCAAGAACGACGGCCATCTGATCCGCATCGTCGGCCCCGCGTTCGAGCAGGTGTGCGGCTGGGCGGCGCGCGGCGTGCCGCTCAAGGTGGCGTGTCGCGGCATCGATCGCTGCTTCGAGCGGTACTATGCGAAGGGTCCGAGGCGTCGTCCCGTGCGCATCGAGTTCTGTGAAGCCGACGTGCTCGATGTGTTCGACGAGTGGCGCCGCGCCGTCGGCGTGCCGGCGCCCTGCCACCCCGGACCGGGCGAGACCGGTGAGCGCCTTTCGGGCTCGGCGGGTCCGGCCGGGCCGGCCGAGCACGCCGGACGCCATGTCTCGCTGCCGGCGCACCTCGAGCGCGTGGTGGCGCGCCTGACGGCGCTGCGTGCCGGCGAGGAGCGGTCGCTGGACGGCGTCATTGACGACGCGGTGCGGGAGCTGGACGCCGCGAGGGCCGGTGCCAGGCTCATGCGCGGGGCCGCGCGCGCTCAGCTGCTGGCGCGGCTGCGCGCGCTCGACGCCAGCCTGATCGACGCGGCACGTTCGCGCTGCGATGCGCAGACGATGCGGCGGCTCGGCGCTGAGGCGGATGCAGAGCTTGCGCCGTTCCGGGAACGCATGCCGCGCGCGGCCTATGAACAGTCGCACCGCGCGTGCGTCGATCGGTTGATTCGCGATCGGGCACGCCTGCCGACTGTCGCGTTCGAATGATCGCAGGTGGATTCCTGATTTGTGAGTGTTGATTCTTGATTCGTTGTTGAATGCTGATTGTTGATTGTTGAATGAATCAAGAATCAACAATCGTCGATCAACAACGAATCAAAGATCAAGAATCAACAATCACGAATCACCGTTCGTCATGCATGCAGCCCGTCCAGGCGACCTCCTCACCCTCGACGTCGAGAAGCCGGCGGCCGGCGGCCGCATGCTGGCGCGCCGCGAAGGGCAGGTCGTGCTCGTCTGGGGCGCCATTCCCGGTGAGCGCGTGCAGGCGCGCATCGAGCGCGCCGGAAAGGGCTTGCTCTACGCGGACACGATCGAGGTGCTCTCGGCGTCGCCCGATCGCCGCGCCCCCGGGATGGATTGGCGCTGCGGCGGCAACGTCTTCGCGCACGTCGCCTACGCCCGTCAGGTCGCGTTGAAGGGCGAGATTATCCAGGACGCCCTGGGGCGGATCGGGCGCGTCCCGCTGCCCGCGCCACCGGGGATGATTGGCTCACCGGAGCAGGGATACCGGATGCGCGCGCGCCTGCACCCGAGCGGCGGGCGCATCGGCTTCTTTCGCGAGGGGACCCACGAGATCTGCAGCGCCGGGGCCACGGGACAACTCGCGCCCGCCACCAACGCGTGGATCGCCGCCGCCCAGGAATTTCTCCAGCGTGAGCGGGGACTCGCCGGGATCGAGATCGCCGAAAACATACCGGGGGATCAGCGCGCCGTGCACCTGGAGCTGCACGAAAAGGCCGATGTTGCCCCGTTTGCCGCGCTCGCCAGCGTTGGATCGCTGACCGGGTTGTCTGCGCAGCGCTCGGATAGCCGGACCGTGGAGCAACTCGCGGGCGAACCGTTCGTGACGGACACGCTTCACCTGCCGGGTGGCGCCGATGCGTCGCCTTCGGGTCCCGAAGGACCCGCCTTGCGCCTGCGGCGCGAGGTGCGCGCGTTCTTCCAGGGCAATCGCTTCTTGCTCGAGCACCTGGTCCGCCATGTGGCGTCATTGGTGCCGGCGGGCCCTGTCGTGGACCTGTACGCGGGCGTCGGACTGTTCGGGCTGGCGATCGCCGCAACCGGCGCCGAGCGCGTGACGCTCGTCGAAGGCGATCCGGTAAGCGGCACGGATCTGCAGGTCAACGCCGAGCCGTTCGGCGCTCGCGTCCGCGTCGAGCACCGCAGTGTCGAGAGCTATCTCAGGTCGATGACCCCGCCCGCGCACGCGGCGTTCATCGTGGATCCACCGCGGACGGGTCTGTCGAAGGACGCCCTCGCCGGCATCGTCCGCCACCGGCCCAGCCGCATCGTCTATGTATCGTGCGACGTCGCCACGCTGGCACGCGACACGCGAACGCTGCTCGACGCTGGGTACGAGCTGAATGGATTGACGGGGATCGACCTGTTTCCCAATACGGCGCACGTCGAGACTATCGCTGACTTCGTAAATCGATGAACGGATGATCGGATGATTCGCGTACCGATTTGACCATCGATGATCACATCATCGATGACCAGATAAATCATCAATCACCAAATCATGATTCATCGATCACCTGTCATCTCTCAGACGCTTTCACAAACCCTTCGAACAACGCCCGGAACTCACCCGTCCTGTAGAAGTTCTCGGGATGCCACTGCACGCCGAGGCAGAAGCGGTAGTTCGGGTGCTCGATCGCCTCGATGACGCCGTCCGGCGCGTTGGCGGTGGCGATCAGGCCCTCGCCGAGATCCTTCACCGCCTGGTGATGGCGGCTGTTCACCGGGCAGTCCTCGCCCTTTTCGATACGGGCGCGCATCAGGCGCTCGAGCAGGCTGTCGGGCGCCATCCAGACGTCGTGCGCGATGGCCACGCGCGGCTCGCGCACCATGTGGTCGATGCTCCGGCTCACTTCGTCCGGGATGTCCTGCACCAGCGTGCCGCCGAGCGCGACATTGAGCACCTGGATGCCACGGCAGATGGCAAAGACCGGCAAGTCCGCCTCGAGCGCCCGGCGCACCAGCTCGATCTCGTACTCGTCACGCCCTTCCTCAGCGGCCGAGAACGTGGGGTGCACGGCTGCCCCGTAAATCGATGGCGCCACGTCGCCGCCACCGCTCAACAGCACGCCGGCGGACGACCGCACCACGTCGGCCGGCCGGTCCTTCGCCCGGTCGAGCACCCGCACCTCGCCGCCTTCGCGGCGCACCGCCTCCTCGTAGTCGTGCAGCTTGCTGCCCGGCGCAATCGCGATAATGGGCATCACATCCTCGGTGGCACCTCGACCCCCATCAGGTCGAGGGCGCGTGTCAACTGGTTCCGAACGTAAATCACCGCCGCCGCGCGCCACCGCCGCACGTCGTCCCGCTCTTCGTTCAGGATCGGTGCGCGATGGTAGAACGCGTTGAATGCCTGCGCCAGCGAAAACGCAAACTTGGCCAAAACGGAGAATTCGAGCGACCTGACGGTCTGCTCGACCACCTCGTCGAGGCGCGCGCCGTCGAGCACGAGCGACCAGACCTCGTGCGAGCCGTTCTCGCCGTTGAGTTCGCCGGCAGGAATGTCCCGCAGCGTCTCGAGCAGGGCCGCTTCGTCGATGTTCTCGCGTTGCTGCAGCTTCTCGAAGATCTTGTTGGCGCGGACCACCGCGTACTGGACGTACGGGCCGCTCTCGCCCTCGAAGCTCAACGCCTCGTCGAGGTCGAAGGCGATCACCTTGCCGCGCGAGAACTTAATCATGAAGTAACGCACGGCGGCGACGCCAATCATTTGTGCAATGCGCCCGCGCTCGGCCTCGCTCAACTCCGGATTGCGTTTCCCCACCTCCGCGCCCGCCTTCTCCGTCAGCGTGTCGAGCAGGTCGTCCGCCTTCACACCGCGGCCGCGGCGTCCGGACACCTCGACAAACGGCCGCCTGGCGTCGTCGGATTCCGGCGGAGGCGCATGGCCCAGCTCGCGCGCCGTCGCGTGCGACAACGCGACCATTTCGTACGAGAAGTGATGCGAGCGTTCGGCGCCCTCGGGATGGCCCACGGCCATCAGCGCCTGCTTGAGCAGCTTCTGGAGATACGACTGGCGCACGTCGATGACGTTGTACACGTACGCCGCGCCGCCAAAGAGCGGATGATTCGTCTCGCCCTCGTTGGACGTGGTGGCCCAGAGCGGGCAGTGCGGCCGGCTCGTGAAAATCCGGTAATGGAAATCCTTGCCGAGCAACCCCAGCTTCCAGAACTGGTAGGCGATGTCCTTGCCAACGTAGGTCACGACACCATTCGAGCGGACGATGACCTTTTCGCGTTCCTCCTCCGCGCCCTCCGCCAGTTCCGTTTGGGCGTTGCCAGCAGCATCCGGTTGAGAGTCGGGAGTTGCGTCCAGATCTTCCTGGACCGGCATGACCCAGCAGCCGGCAAGCTTGCCCTCCCGCTTGAGATACACGGCGCCTTTCGCCTTCAGGACGTCGAACGCCTGTGCCCAGAACTTGAGCCGGAGGATGTCGCCTTCCCACGTGAGCAGGTCGTAATCCACGTTCATCCGTCCCATCGTCTTCAGATGAGTCCGGACGATGCGGTCGGCAATGAAGGCGCCGATCTCGGCGTTCTCGTTGCCGCCGTGCTCTATGTCGTGCAGCGTATCGGCGCGCGTCTTCAGCCGTTCCTTGTCCTGTTCGTACCACTCGGTGACGCGTGCATAGAGATCCCAGCAGTAATAGTCGAAGCGGGTCGTATCCGCGATCTCACGCACCTGGTCGAGCGTCGCCTGCTCGAGGGCACGAAAGCCGACGACGACGTCGGCGACCTGGACTCCGGTATCGTCGATGTAGTTCTGCACCTCGACGGGGATGCCCCGGAAGCGCAGCACGCGCACCAGCGTATCGCCGAGCGCCGAGTTGCGCAGGTGGCCGATGTGCGCCGCCTTGTTGGGGTTGATCGCCGTGTGTTCGACGATCGCCTTGCCGGCGCTCGGCCGCACCGGCTCGACAGCCCCCGGCGCGAGACGCTCGAGCAGGAACGTGGCGCGGTCGAAAAAGAAGTTCAAATACCCGTTCGGGGCGGCGGCTGCCTGACGGATGCCCTCGAGAGCGCCGAACGCGCTGGCGATCTCGTGCGCGATCGCGCGTGGCGCCTTGCGCAGCCGGCGTGCCAGCTCGAAGGCAACGGGCGTGCCGAGATCACCCAACTCGCGACCAGGCGGGTACTCGAGCGAGATCGCCGGAAGCGCCGACTCATCCAGCGAGTAGAGCGAGCCGAGCACATGCGACAGGTGCGCGCGAAGGCGGTCGTGAACGGGCAGGATCATTCAGCGATTCGTGATTCGTGATTCGTGATTCGTGATTTGTGGTTTGCGCTCGCCGGTTGCGTGCGGTACGCTCATTCGAGGGCTTGTGCGCGCCGGTGGTCGTCTGGTGAGTTCACGTTGAGAAGCAGCCGGCCGTCCTCGTTGAACGGCGCCAACTCATCAGGCCCCATGTCGCGGACCTCGAGATCCGCCAGTGCGTCGATGATACGGAGAGCGCCGGCGTCGATGCGGGCTCTCAACCGACCCGCGACGCGGCGCAGATAGGACGCGCACAGTGGATGCGGACCGTGGGCGTCGCGCGGCACGGCCGCTTCAGCGTCAGCACCCAGTGCCGCGAGTCGGGAGAGAAATGGTGCCGTCAGAAACGGCATATCGCAGGCAATCACCAGCACCTGTTCCGTGGGCGCTTCGACGAGCGCCGAATAGAGACCACCCAGCGCACCCGCCCCCGCCACGCAATCCGCGACGACAGGGACCCCGGTGGCCTGTCCGTGCGACGGGTCTCCGCCGACAATCAGGATATGCGGGGTAATCGCGCGGAGCACCGTGAGCTGCCGTTCGAGGATCGACGCCGGGCCGACCGCCAGCGCGCTCTTGTCGCGGCCGCCGAGACGCCGCGCCTGGCCGCCGGCAAGTATGGCTGCTGAGAACAGACTGTAAAGGTATCAGAAACCGCGGATGAACGAGGCCGGGATCGGACGCCTGCTCGTGGCGAGCCTGCACCAGGGCATCGCCGATCTGTTGCCCACGCGGCTCGAGTTCTACGAGGCGTGGCTCAACCCGTCCGGCTTGCGGGACGGCCGGATCGGCCTGGCCCCGCTGGCGGCTGTGCTCAGTTTTCTGCGCCAGGAAGGCGAGCCGTACAGGCTGATTGCCGCGCGCGCCGGCGAATACACGGCGGAATGGACCGTCGCCGGGCTCCCCGCCTTCCAGCGCGCCGTCCTGCGGGCGGCGCCGCCGCGCGTTCGCGTGCACCTGGTGATGCGTCTTGCCCGGCAGATGGTCCGGAACACGTACAGCGGCAGCCGGGCCATCTTCCGCTGGCGCCAGGGCCGCGGCGCGGTGGACATCCGCGGCTCGCTGTTCTGCGAGGTGCGCGACCCCGTCGAGAAACCGCTCTGCGAGTTCTACGCATCGGCGATTCGCCGGCTGATGTTTCTGTTCAGTCTGGACGTCGTGGTCGGGACAGAGCAGTGCCGCGCCACCGGCGGCGGCCAGTGCCTGATGACCATCCTCGTACGTCCGACGGAGGCCACGGATGATGAAATCAAAGCTCCCAGCCGGGAGCCGGCGGCCGGCAGCCGGCAGTAGAGATTCCTTGACGCCCCACGACGCCGGACGTTGCCTCTTGCGCCCTGGCAGGCGGGCCGTAAAGGCCCGCCCCACAGACGTGATATCCGCGCTGGCTCACGCGCTCATCGTTGGCGCAGTCCTCGGGCCGTCTGGCGCGACCGCCCAGACGCCGCCAGCAGCGCCGCAGCCGGGCCGGCAACTCGTGGTCCCGTTCGAGAACACGTCCCGATCGCCACGCGTGTACTGGCTCACCGAAGGCTCCGCGGTGCTGCTCACCGACGATCTGCAGGCGCTCGGCGTGCCGGCAATCACGCGCGACGACCGGCAGCGTGCGTTCGAGCGCCTCCGCGTGCCGGCGGTCGCCTCGCTCAGTCACGCAACGGTGATCCGCCTGAGCCAGGTGGTCGGCGCTGCGCAGGTCGTCGTCGGATCGTTCGACCTGCAGGGTGACGAGCTGACGGTCAAGGCGCGCACCATCCGGCTGGACACCGGCCGCATGTCGCCCGAGATCGTCTCGCGCGGCCCGCTGAACGACATCTTCGGCGTCTATGGCGGCATTGCGCGGCGGCTGGCGCCGAACTCATCGGTCACCGCGGAGCAGATGGCGCAGGGGCACCCGCCGCTGGCGGCCTTCGAGCAGTACGTCAAGGGGCTGCTTGCGGAAGCGCCTGCCACCAAGACGGCGTTCCTGACACAGGCGTTGAAGCTGTTCCCGGGCTTCCAGCGCGCGCGCATCGCGTTGTGGGATGTGTACACTGACGAAGGCGAGCATCAGCAGGCGCTTGCCGCGGCGCGCCAGGTGCCGTCGGATTCCAGGCTGTCCCGTCAGGCGCGCTTTCACGCGGCGCTATCGCTGTTGAGTCTCAACCAGCCGCAGGAGGCATTCAACGCCTTCCAGCAGTTGAACGTCGAGCGGCAGGATCCGGCGCTGCTCAACAACCTCGGCGTCATCCAGCTGCGGCGGCCCGCCGGGGCGCCGGGCGGCCGCGCCATCTCGTACTTCGGCCAGGCCGTGAACACGGACGCTACAGACGCCGACCTGTTCTTCAATCTCGGGTACGCCTACTGGCTCGACAAGGATCTGCAAGGAGCCCAGTACTGGCTGCGCGAAGCCGTCCGTCGGAACCCGACCGACGATGCGGCGCACTACGTGTTGGGCGTGGCGTTGCAGGCGGCAGGCAGCACAGCGGAAGCGGCGCGTGAAAAGGAGCTCGCACGGCAGCTCTCCTCGACCTACGCGGAGTGGGAGGCGAAGCAGCCGGGCGCCAACACGGTCCCCCGCGGGCTCGAGCGCGTGAAGACGGAGATCGACGCGGCCGCCTCGTTCCGCGTCGAAAGCGCGATTGTGGCGTCCGAGCAGCGTGACCAGCGCGAGCTCGCGACCTTCCATCTGGATCGCGGAAGGCGGCTGTTCCAGCAGGAACGCGACGAAGAGGCTCTCGCCGAGCTGCGGAGAGTCGTGTACCTGTCGCCCTACCAGAGCGAGGCGCACTTGCTGCTCGGCCGCATCTACCTGCGGACCGGACGCCCGCAGGAAGCGATCAACGCATTGAAGATTTCGGTCTGGAGCGATCCTGACAACGCCGAGGCGAAGCAGCTCCTCGAGAAGGCATCGGCCGGGGTCACGCCGTAACCGGCTGCCAGCGCCAGCCAGTCTGCCGCGGCTGAAACGATGCTAAACTGTGCAGCGGGCGCTAAAGCATGTCTGATGAGGGATTTCGCGAGATCCAGCTGAACGGGAAACAGCTCGTGTTCCTGTTCATGACGGCCACGGTCGTGTGCGTGGTCATCTTTCTGTGCGGTGTGATGGTGGGCCGCGGCGTCGTTCGCGCTCAACAGCTTACCGAGCTGACGCGCGTTGCGGCGGACGTGCCGACCGATCCCACGGTGGTGCAGCCGCCTGCAGCCGCCGCTTCGGCAGGAGCGCTGAGCGATGCTCCACTCTCGACGCAGGAAACCCTTACCTATCCCGATCGTCTCGCCGAGCGGACGCCTCCTGCAGAGACGCTGCGCGGGGCGCTGCCGGCGATCCCTGAGCCAGCCGCCGAGATTCCGCCCGCGGCGCGAGCAACCGCTGGTGTGTCCGACGATCCCGGGGAACAGGTGAGCGGTGGGTTCGTCGTGCAGGTTGCCGCTGTGCGCCAGAGCGGCGAAGCCGACTCGATCGCGCGTCGTCTCAGTACGAAGGGCTATCCGGCGTTCGTGACCTCTCCCCCCGGAGCTGCCCACCTGTTCCGCGTGCGCGTCGGAACGTACAAGGACCGCCGCGAAGCGGAATCGATCGCAGCCCGCCTCGAAAAGGAAGAGCAGTTCAAGCCCTGGATTACACGCTGAAGTCTGACAAACCCTCGCGGACTTGAGCGTTTGCTAGGGTTTCCGACGTCGGCGCGTCGGCTGCCGGATCTTCCGCCTGAAGGCGGAAGCCACAGGAACACAGCCGCCTCCCGCGTCAGCCGCGAGAAGACAGCTGTGGCTTCCGGCTTCAGCCGGAAGATCGCGAGCCGCTGAGAGCGGCCGTAGGAAAAGTCGGCACGCGCCGGAAGGTACGTTCCTCACGGTAGACCCAATGTCTGTTTCTCGTACTGTCTCTCCGCCTCTTCTTCGATCAGCGCGCCGGCCTCGTATTCCAGAATTCGAACGTTTCTTTCCTTGCGGCGGTAGAGCGGCATGCTCATCTTCCAAGGTCTGGTGAAGACCTTCGGATCTTCGACTGTGACCTCGTAGTTGATATGGTCGGGGCCCATGAGCGTGAAGCGCTCGACCAGATGCAGGGCCTCGCTGTGATAATTCCCGGCCTTGTCGAACCAGGTCTGGTCGGTGAAATGAACCACGTCGACCACCAGCGTGTCCCCTTCCCAACGGCCACGGGAGTCACCCATCCACCACTGGATGTCACCGACCTCGCCCTCCGGATGCTTTGAATTCATGAAGACGTTGCGCATCGCGTGGCCGTACTCGAAGAGCATCGTTATCTGCCCGGGAGTCTGGACGATCTGAAAGGGAAATGGCATGTACATGATGCGCGGCACGCC
>DATDHP010000129.1:0-3950 GCA_036521515.1 Vicinamibacterales bacterium | reverse complement strand
TGATCTACGGCTGGACGCCGCT
Source organism: Vicinamibacterales bacterium (assembly GCA_036521515.1). GTDB lineage: Bacteria > Acidobacteriota > Vicinamibacteria > Vicinamibacterales > UBA2999 > Gp6-AA40. The sequence goes on along the minus strand of DATDHP010000129.1, from coordinate 3,928 downwards.
GCTCGCGGTGCGGCTCCTGTTCGCCTGCGCGATGATCGTGCTCTTCGTCATCGACCTCCAGCATCAGATCCTCCCCAACGTCATTACCGTCCCCGGGATCGTCATCGGGTTCATCCTGAGCTTCTTTCTGCCTCCCGGATGGATCCCGTCGCTCGTCGGGATCGTGCTCGGCGGTGGCGTGCTGTTCGCCATCATGGAGGCGTACGCCAGGGCGCGCGGCTTCGAGGGCCTCGGGATGGGCGACGTGAAGATGCTTGCCATGATCGGGGCCTTCCTCGGCTGGCCGCTGATGCTGCTGACGCTGGTGCTTGGCTCCTTCGCGGGCTCGGTCGTCGGCGTAGGGCTCATGGCGACGCGACGCGGCGGCATGAAGACGGCGCTTCCGTTCGGCACCTTCCTTGCCGTTGGCGCGCTCGTGGCCGCTGTCGCCGGTGACTCGATCCTCGCGTGGTACCTCGCGTACTACCAGTGACGCAGTCGGGATACGCGCTCATCGGGCTCACCGTGATCGTGGCGGTGCTCGCCGCGGTCATTGCCTTTGCGCTGTTGCGGTTCATCGCCGCCGCGCGCGATACGAGAAGTCAGCTGCGCGGCGGCAGCGCCGATGCGGTGCTGCTTTCAGCGGCGCTCCAGGAGGCGGTCACGAAGCTGAAGGCACAGGAGCGGGCGATGAGCGCCCGTGCCGCGGCCTCGGAGCAGTTGAGCGGCCAGATCGTCGACAGCCTGACTGCCGGCCTCCTCGTGGTCGATCGCAGCGGCCGTGTGGAGATCCTCAACCGTGCCGGGTGCCGCCTGCTTGGCATATCCGCCGAGCCGGTGGCTGCCGACTACCGCGAGCTGCTCGCCTCCGCTCCGCCGCTGGTGGCCGTCGTGGCGGAGTCGCTCGAGAGCCAGCGCGCCATCGCGCGTCGCGAGCTGAAGATGCCCGACACGCTCCCGGCGTCACACCTCGGCGTCACCATCTCGCCGCTCGCCGGCGCCGCCGGCGTGATCTGCCTGTTTGCCGATCTCACCAGCGTCGTGGCGCTCGAAGAGCAGTTGCGCCTGAAGGACACGCTGGCGCGGCTCGGCGAGCTGACGGCCGGCATTGCGCATGAGTTCCGCAACGGACTGGCGACCATCCACGGCTACAGCCGCCTGATCGATCCCGGCGCGCTTCCGCCGCAGTACAGGCAGTATCTCGAGGGCATCCGGCTGGAAACGGAAGCGCTCGGGAAGGTGGTGACGAATTTTCTCAACTTTGCACGGCCGGAGCAGGTTGCCTTTTCGCGTGTCGACCTTCAGTCGGTGGCGGCGAAAGCGGCGGAGGATCTCAGGCACGAGTTTCCGGCGGATACGAGGATCGAGGTCACCGGAAACCTCGGCGTCATCCAGGGTGACGAGGTGCTGCTGCGGCAGATGTTCAGCAACCTGGTACGCAATGCGGGGGAAGCCTGCCGCGGCGCAGGCATCGCGCCGACGATCGTGATTTCAGGTGAGGTCGATCCCGACCAGCGGATCTGCCGCGTGGTGGTGGCGGACAACGGTCCCGGCATCCGTGAAGCCAACCGCGTCAAGGTGTTCCAGCCGTTTTTCACGACCCGCGCGCACGGCACCGGCCTGGGGCTGGCGATCGTCCAGAAGGTGGTCGTGACGCATGGCGGCCGGATTGCGGCGGGGTCGTCCCCGTCGGGCGGCGCGAGCTTCGAGGTCACGTTCCCGGCCGCCGATGACGAGCCGCAACGCCAGGGATCGAGCGCTAGAAAACCTTCCAGGTGAAGTGGTTCATCGTGAAGTTCCCCGGGATGTCCTTCCGGTTTGCGAGGTTCCGGTCGTAGTGGATTTTCCCGCCGCCTGCCGCGGTCAGCTTGGCCAGCACGACCGCGCCGTAGAAGTCGGATCCGCCCGTGAATTTCCCCGTTGCCTTCGGGCCGTACACCAGCGCGGACGTCTCGGTGCCACCGGCGAGGTCGACGTCCCCGACACCACCGTACAAGAACTGGAGGTCAGATGGTTTGTAGGTCGGGTTGCTGATGCCATTGCCGGTGATCTTCAGCGCCATCTCCCCTTCGCCGATGCCCTGCCCCGCGATATTGAAGGTGACCGGGCCGGAATCGATGAAGATCCGCGAATTCGCGTTCATCGTGAAACTGTTGATGTTGTAGGTCCCGGCGTTCAGATGGATCTCGGCTTGACTGCCGAGGTCCACGTCCCCCATCGTGACCACGGCGCCTGCGGGCGTGATCGTTGCGCCGTTCGTGCTCGCGACGCAGCCGGTGACGCCGGCAGGGCAACCGCTGTTCTTGCCGAAATCCGTCGCGCCGATCGGCGGCATCGGGTCCGGCGGGGGCGGCGACTCGTGCTCGACCGCCTGCGGAAGCTCCACCAGACCTTTCTGCGGCGCGGTGCCCGCGGTGGCAGCCGTGACGTTGTTCGCCGTGCAGGCTCCGACTCCGGATCGCGGTGTGGAGAGGGTCCCCCAGATCGTGGTGGGGTTGCCCACATCCGTGAGATTGCCGTTGGATCCGACGTTTCCGCCCGACTCATCCAGCGCGGGCACACCGCCGGCGAGCGCACTCGTCGAGTCGTAGCTGTCGGTCGTCGCGCCGCCGGCGAACGACAGCGAGCCGCAGCCGTTGAATGTCGAGAACGCCGCGTACCTGTAGGCCGGGACCATCTGTCGATCGATGACGGCTGACACTTCCACCTCGGCCGAGCCGGCACCCGGCAGCGTGCCGACACCGGTGATCTCCCACGTCTGCAGGGTGACCGTTTTGCCGGTGAAGGCGTGCTTCACCTGACGCATCGAAACGAGCGTCGCACGCGCGCTGTACCCGACGGTTCCGTTCTGCACGTTCAGCGTCCCCTTCGTGGCCGCCGCAAACGCGTCGCGAACCAAGGGCCTCGGGTAGTTCGACTCCTTCGGGTCGCTCGAGAGCACGACCGACAAGCCGCCGAACCTCACCGGCGTGACCGTCGTGTCGTACGGGGCGAGTTCGGCGGCCGTGACGGGCGGCTCATACGTGAACATGAGGTGGTTCGCCGCGACGTGCACGCCCGACTCCGCCCCGTAGCGGCCCTGGGACATCGTCTTGTAGTTGAGGCTGGAAAGCGTCTCGGTCCTCGCCACGAACATCAGCGAGGAGCCCATGACCGAGAGGATGAGCGTCATGAAGAGAGCCGCAACGAGCGCGATGCCGCGTTCACTCGATCGAGTCATGTGTTCAGTCCTAGGGCAGCAACGCCTGGGTGGCTGCTGGAAGCGGCTGCACGCGATCCATGTACAGGAGGCTGGCCATCTGCCAGACGTTGAAGACATTCCGCGGCGAGACGTTCAGCAGCGCCTTCGTCTCGGTCTGGAACTGGCGGGTGATCGGATCGCGATCCTGCGTCCTGGCGGTCAGGGTAATCGCGACGCCGACGACGTAGGGGACGCCGTCGACGACTTCCTGCTGGTACGTGAAGCAGTCCGTGCCGTCCGGGTTGGCCAGGAGGTTGTCGAGGAGGACCTGTTCGACCGTGGGTGCAGCCTTGACGGCCGCGTCCCATGCCATTTGATTGCGATACAGCCGGCCGGTGTTCAAATCGCAGGTGTACTCCACGTAAACCATGCTCCCGTCGCCGTTGATGTCTCCCACGATTTTCAGCACGGTGCCCGTGGACCCATTCGCCGTGGTCGTCGGGACGACACCGGCCGCGAAGCCGCCCGCCACCGACCGCGGCGCATTGGCGGGGTGTGCCTTCGTGAAGGTGGCGGTGATTTCGTTCGTCGCCGGGTTCACGGCCGTGAGCTTCACCGTTTCCTGGGTGTCGTCTTCCTGGGTGTCGTCGATGTCCGCGACGACGAGATACTCGCCCTTGAACATGCCGGCCGTCGAGCTGACCGCCACGATGACATCAGGGCCCGGCGCGACTGCGGCTAACATGACCACAGGATTCGGCAGCGACA
>DATDHP010000128.1:0-8525 GCA_036521515.1 Vicinamibacterales bacterium | reverse complement strand
GGGCGTGCTCTGCGTCGAGTACTTCGTGAACACCGACGGCGAGCTCCTCGTCAACGAGATCGCTCCGCGGCCGCACAACTCGGGACACCTCACGTTCGACGCATCGGTCACGAGCCAGTTCGAGCAGCAGCTGCGGGCGATTTGCGGCCTTCCGCTCGGATCGCCGGACCTGGTTCGACCCGCCGCGATGGCCAACATCCTCGGCGATCTCTGGGTCGATGGCGAGCCGAACTGGGCGGCCGCGATGCGGCTGCCAGACGTGAAGCTGCATCTCTACGGCAAGGACGGCCCGCGTCCCGGCCGCAAGATGGGGCATCTCACCGCTCTTGGCCAGACGGCGCAGGAAGCCCAGGAGCGCGTCATCGCCGCGCGCGACGCTCTGCTCATCTGAGGGCCGGCTGAAGCCGTCGTGGATGCCGCGATCGCGAGCGCGATTGACGCGACGCTGCACGGCGATGATCACCGCGCGGCGCAGACGATCGCCGACGCGCTCGCCACGGCCCCTCGCGGTTCCGCCGGGTCGATCATCCCGATCGAGCCGCTCCTGCGCGTCGACGCGCACCACGACCCGTGGAGTCCGGTACTCGCCCTTCTGCGAAACCGGGCGGCCTGACTAAGGTCTCAGCGTGAGGGTGTGGATCGTCGGGCCGGGCAGAAACGGCGTCGCTTCACCCTTCACCCACGCAGCATGCGAGTTCGAGTAGAAGGGCGACAGCGGGTGGCCGCTCTGGCCGGTCGGCATGTGCATGATGCCCTCCGACTCGCGGCCCGGTGACACCACCATGCGCTCCGACGCACCCTGTGCGCCCCAGTGCACGCGCGGCGTGTAAAGATCGCCTGGCAGGTCGTGCCGCGGCATGTCGAGCCAGCGCCGCACGAACGGAATGCCGGCGGACAACGGGTGACGGTACACGTTGACGTTGCGCTCCGACCACACGCGGTCGCGCAGGCTCCCTGAACGCTCCGCCATGACCGAGGCGATGGTAGCGTCCACGGCTGCGACCAGCATCTCCTGCCAGCTCGAATACTCCGTATCGAGCAGGTGATACGGTTGCTCGGTTGCGAGCCGCCAGATCGCGGAGTCACGCCGGCGTTCGGTCGTGTAGTCGAACGTGGAATCGGCTTCGTAGCATTCGGCGAGGACGAATGCGATGACGCGCTCCGTCACGACATCGCGAAACGCACGCGTGAGCCGGTAGGCGGCGGAATCAGGCGCCACGTCGCCGGTCCAGTCGCGCTCCACGATCGCTCGCAGCCGGGCGCGCTCCTCGTGGCCGCCGATGGCCTCCGGCGTCAGCGTGCGCAGCAGGAGGTCGCGCCATCGGGCGAGGAACACGGCGCGCGTGTCGAGCTGAATGGCCAGCAGGTCGAGCGCCGAGAAGCGGCTCTTCGCCATCAGCCGATCGCGGATCAGTCGCGCGCGCGCCCCGATCTCGTAGCTGCCGTCGCCAAGCGTGACGAGCGCATGGCCATCAACCACGCGCGCGTTCGCGGTCCAGATGCGGCCGTTCGGCGGATCGACGATGCGCGGATACTCTGAATCCTCCAGCCAGCCGCTCCAGCCGTTCGACCCGTCGCCCCATGGCGAAGGCAACAGCCCGGCAAGCGCCTTCCGGCGCGGGATCGATCCGTAGATGCTCCAGCCGATCCGGCCGCTGCGATCGGCCACGACGAAATTCTGCCCGGGTGCGCCGAGGCCGTTGACCACGTCGAACGCCTCTTCGATGGTTCGTGCCCGTTCGAGCGGCGCGACGGACTCAGCGAGGCGCTCGGCGGAATGCGCGACCCAGCTGTAGACACGCATGCGTCCGCGATAGTCCGGCCCGAGCACCGGGCCCCAGATGGTCCACACCACCGTATCGCGTTGCCCGGGCTGTCCGGCGATCGCGATCACTTCGTCGTGACGCTCGAACTCCCGCCAGCCGTGCGGTGTCCGATACTGGTTCGGCCTCGAGGGATCCGTCTCGAGCAGGACGATGTCGCTCCAGTCGGCGTACGTGTTGGTGAAGGCCCACGCGACGTGCGTGTTGCTGCCGACCACGAGGGCCGGCACGCCGGGGAGCGTCACGCCGATCAGGCGGTTCCGCTCCGAGGCGTTCGCCGCATCGGGCCACTCCAGCGCGGCGCGGTACCACGTGTTCGGGACGCGGATCCCGAGGTGCATGTCATTGGCCACCAGGGCGCCGCCGTTGTCGGTCAGCTTGCCCGCAACCGCGAAATTGTTGCTACCCAGGGCGGCGTCGCCATCCTTGCCGACCCCCAGCTCCCAATTCCCAATTCCCAGGAGTCGGCTTACTGCGTCCGTCGCGGGGGCTGAAGCCCCCGCGCTACGCGTCGGGATACGAACGCCATGCTTGGCTCGTAGCGCGGGGGCTTCAGCCCCCGAGGGAGTGCCCGAACTGGAAGTTGGCGGATGCCTGCCATGCCGCCGCGCGCGCAGGTTGTAGACGTCCGGCCCGGGGATCGGCGGCATCGGCAACGGCCCTCCGACGAGTGGGGCGTCCCATTCCGTCCAGCTCGGCCGGAGGAAATCGAACATCTCTCTCGGCAGCACCTCGCTCATCGTCGCGAGTGCGGATTCGTACGAGCCGTCGGTATCCTGCAGCGTGACGAACATCGACAGGATGACGAGCAGGCTGTCCTCGGGCAGCCAGGGCGCTGGATCCTGGCGGAGCAGCCGGTACTCGAATGGCGCCTCACCCAGCGCGGTGAGGCCGCTGTTGACGCCGCCGGTGTAGGCCTCGAGGATGGCGCGATCGGCCGCGCTCAGCAGCGCCACCGCGCGCCCGGCCTCTGCGCGAAACCGGTGCACGCGAATCTCGCGATCGAGCACGAAGGCGCGCGGGCCGAGCAGCGCCGCCAGCTCGCCGGCGGCACGCCGGCGGGCGAGATCCATCTGAAAAAAACGGTCCTGGGCGTGAACGAACCCGGTCGCGCGCGCCACGTCCCCGCGCGTGGCGCCGTGGATCGTTGGAATCCCGAGCGCGTCTCGCGTCACCGTGACGGGCGCCGAGAGCCCGCTCACCTGGTGTTCTCCGTCGAGCTGCGCGAGGCTGGCGCGGAGCTCCGCACGGAGCCAGATTCCGGCAATACCGAGCGTCACTGCCAGAATGGCGAGCACGACAAGAAGCGCGCGCCCCAGACGCCTCATAATGGGTTCCATATTAGCCGCAAGCAGCGGATAGAACGGGCTGTCGTGGATGGGCACAATGGTCAAGTCTCGAGGCATACCGCCAAGGCACACGAGGACGAGTGTCATGAACAGCCCGCAACCAGTCGTCGCAGACAGATTCTGGGAGGCCGTCCTGGCGCGCGACGCCGGAGCCGATTTCATCTACGGCGTGCGGTCAACCGGCGTCTACTGCCGGCCGAGCTGCCCCAGCCGTCGCCCGCGCAGGGAATCGGTCTCCTTCTTTTCGACCCCGGACCTCGCCGAGATTGCCGGCTACCGGGAATGCCGGCGCTGCCGGCCCCGGCAGGGAAAGAGCGCGCCGGCGGGCCTCGCCCAGGTGCGGGACGCCTGCGCTTTCATCGCCAGACATGCCGACCGGCCCATTACGCTGGCGGAACTTGCGGCCCGTGTTCGTACCAGCCCGTTTCACTTTCAGCGGACGTTCACCCGGATCGTGGGAATCTCGCCGCGCGCCTACCAGGATGCGCTGCGGGCCCGCCGCTTTCGCGGTGAGCTGCGCAACGGCAGGGCGCTCTCCGCGGCGGTGTACGACGCCGGTTACGGCTCGATCAGCCGGGTCTACGAGCACAGCCCTACCGGACGCGGCATGACGCCGGCGATGCATCGCCGAGGCGGCCTGGGCGCGGCGATTACCTACGCGCTGGTGGATTCGACGTTGGGACGGCTGCTCGTTGCCGGGACGTCCAAAGGGATCTGTTCGGTGATGCTGGGCGACGACGATGATCGGCTGCAGGCCGAGCTTCGCCGTGAGTATCCGCACGCCGCGATCACCTGCGACGAATCGGCCTTCACGCCGTGGATCCGCGGGATCGTTGCGCACCTCGAAGGCCGCAGGCCGCACCTGGACCTGCCGGTTGACGTGCAGGGCACCGCGTTCCAGTGGAAAGTATGGCGGTACCTCCAGTCGATCCCGTATGGCGAGACGCGTTCGTACAGCGACGTTGCCCGCGCCATCGGCGCGCCCTCGTCCGCGCGGGCGGTCGCGCGTGCCTGCGCCACCAACAAGGTCTGCCTCGTGATCCCGTGTCACCGCGTGGTCGGAAAGGATGGCAACGTCGCGGGATACCGGTGGGGCGCGAACCGGAAAAAAGCCTTGCTCGAAAAGGAGGCGAAGTAATGCAAAATGCCAAATGCCAAATGCAAAAGGAAATGCAAATCATCTTCGCATCTTGCATTTTTGAATTTTGCATTTTGAATTTTGCATTTTGCATTGCATGCGTACACGTTACGGCCTGTCTCCCTGGATCGATCAATTTCCGGCGTCCCGCCGACCTGATTTCCCGCGGTTTCGAGGCGATCTCGCCGCCTACGTTGTCATCGTCGGCGGCGGGCTGACCGGCTGCGCGATCGCGCATGCCTGCGCGTCCGCCGGGTTGCGGCCGGTGCTGCTCGAACGGGACCGTGTCGGCCACGGCAGCTCCGGCCGCGGCGCCGGGCTGCTGCTGCCGGACCCCGGTCCGGCGTTCCGCGACGTCGCGGCGGCGCACGGGCTGCGCTCCGCGCGACTGGCCTTCGAGATGTGGCGCAGCGGCGCTCGCGAGGCGGCTGCCCTGATCCGCCGACTGGGGATCAAGTGCTCCCTCGAAGCGCGCGACGCATCGGTCGCCGCGGATCGCGATCATGAGAAGCTGCTTCGTCGCGAATACGAAGCGCGCGCGGCCGCCGGCCTCGATGTGAGCTGGCTTACGGAAAAGCTGCTCAAGCGAGCCATCAGGCTCGACGCTCCCGGGGCGATGCGGATGCACGACGCGTTCAGCCTCGATCCCTACCGCGCCTGCGTCGGCCTCGCGACCGCCGCCGCGGCCAAGCGGAACGCGCAGATCTTCGAGCGGTCCGCCGTCACGAAGGTCCGCTGGGCGGGGAAGGACGTGGAAATCCAGTTGGACGGCGGCACCGTCCGCGCCGGCACGGTCGTCATCGCCACCGGAACGGCGACCGCCGAGTTCAAACCGCTGCGGCGTCACTTCAAGCGGCGGGAGACCTACCTGGCGCTGACCGAACCGCTTCCCGCCGCCATGCGCCGGCAGCTTGGCGACCCGTCGGTTGCGATACGGGACGCGCGTGTGCCCCCGCGGCGTCTTCGTTGGACGCCCGACGATCGATTGATCCTGTCGGGCGGCGACCAGCCCGAAACACCCGCACGCACCCGTGACGCCGTGCGCATTCAGCGCACCGGCCAGCTGATGTACGACCTGCTGACGATGTATCCCGTCATCTCCGGGCTGAACCCGGAGTACGGCTGGGAAGCGTCCTATGGCGAAACGGCGGACGGGCTCATGTACATCGGACCGCACCGCAACTATCCGCGGCACCTCTTTGCTCTTGGCGCGACGCCGCATTCATCGACCGGCGCATTTCTCTCCGCGCAGATCCTGCTGCGGGCGCTTCAGGGCCGTGCCGAGAAGGGAGACGGGGTCTTCGCGTGGTCGCGCTAGACGCCGTCGACCCCGTCGACGTGCTGGCCTTTGGTCCCCATCCGGACGACATCGAGATCGGCGTCGGCGGCGTCGTCGCCAAGCACGTGGCGCTGCGGCATCGAGTGGGGCTCTGCGATCTGTCGGCGGGTGAAATGGGAAGCAACGGGACCGTCGACGAGCGTCTGGCGGAAGCGGAGGCGGCGCGTGGCGTGCTCGGCGCCGCGTGGCGTGTAAACCTGCGCCTGCCGGATCGGGCGATCGGCCGCGAGGCAGAACATGTGCGCGTCGTTGCGTCGCTGGTGCGACGGGCACGTCCGCGCGTGGTCGTCGCTCCCTACTGGTCCGATCGCCATCCCGACCACGTCAGCTCCAGTCAGCTCGTGTCGGAGGCGGTGTTCAGCGCCGGGCTCCGGCGCTTCCCCGTCGACGGCGAGGCATGGAAGGCCGGGCGGCTCTGCTACTACTTCATCAACGACTCCACAACGCCGTCGTTCGTCGTGGACGTGAGCGCCCACTACGACGCGAAGCGGCGCGCGCTCGCATGCCACGTGACTCAGTTTTCGCCTTCGTCTGCTGACGCCGTGGCCACGCGCCTGACCTCCGCGCGCTTTCACCAGCTCATCGAGAGCCGCGACGCGCAGTTCGGCGCGCAGGTCGGCGTCGCATACGCCGAAGGCCTCGTCGTCAGGCACCCGGTCCTTGCATCGCACCTGCTGGAAGGCGGCGCGGGGTGAACGTCGGGATCGTCTGCTACCCGTCGGTTGGCGGGAGCGGCGTCGTCGCCACCGAGCTCGGGAAGGTCCTGGCGCGCCGGGGCTACCAGGTGCACGTGATCAGCACCGAGACGCCGTTCAGGCTGGGCCAATACCAGGACGGGCTCTCGCTTCACCAGGTCGTGACGCCCACATATCCGCTGTTCCGCGAGCCCCAGTACCTGCTGTCCCTCGCCAACAAGATCGTGCAGGTCGCGCGCGATTACCGGCTCGACGTCGTGCATGCGCACTACGCGGTCCCGCACGCCGCGGCGGCGTTCCTGGCGCAGCAGGTCATCGCCGCGACCGATCGGCGCGGCGCGCCGCGCGTGATCACCACGCTCCACGGCACCGACATCACGCTCGTCGGCAGCGACCCGTCGTACTCGGAGATCGTGGCGTTCTCCATCGAACGATCCGACGCGGTGACGGCGGTGTCGGAGAGCCTGCGCGCGTCCACCGTGCTGGAGCTCGGTGTCAAGGCCGACATCCGCGTCATCCCGAACTTCCTCGACTGCGGCGTGTATCGGCGCGCGGATGCGGCAGCGCTGCGGCGCCGGTTCGTCGGTGACGACCTGAAGGTGAAGCTCGTCACGCACATGTCGAACTTTCGTCCGGTCAAGCGGATTGATGCGGTGATCGATGTCTTCGATCGCATCCGGCAGCAAGTCCCCGCCAGGTTGCTTCTGGTCGGCGATGGCCCGGAGCTGGCGACGGCATATCGGCTGGCCCGGCAACGCGAGATCGCCGGCCTCATCCACGCCGTGGGCGCGCAGGAAGAGGTCGTCCCGCTGCTGTCTGCCAGCGACCTGTTCCTGCTGCCGTCGGCGCAGGAGAGCTTTGGTCTCGCGGCGCTCGAAGCCATGGCCTGCGAGGTGCCGGTCGTCGCGTCGCGAATAGGCGGCCTTCCTGAAGTCATCGAGGACGGCGTCAGCGGCGTCCTGCATCCTCTCGAGGCGCACGCCGCGATGGCTGAAAGTGCTATCGCCCTGCTGACCGATCGCGAGAGGCACTGCCAGATCGGGCAGGCAGCCCGGCGGCGCGTGCTCGAGCGCTTCTGCGCCGAGCGGGTCGTGCCGATGTACGAGGCCTGCTACCAGTCTGTCCTGCAGTAGGCGCTCGCACGCGGGGGCTGAAGCCCCCGCGCTACGAATTCAGTTAGTCATGGTTACGTAGCGCGGGGGCTTCAGCCCCCGCGTTGTCACCCGGGTATACTCGGTTCTTGGGCTCTCTGCCTGGAGGTCCCCAATGCTCCCGGTCGCGTTTGCGTTCCTGCTCTCCCTCTCGTTTGCCGCTGCCGCCGCTGCGCAGGGACAGGCGATCAACGGCACCATCGAAGGCAGCGTGGTCGATGACTCGGGCGCGGTCCTGCCGGGCGTCACGGTGACCGTCAGCAACACCGACACCGGCGACACGCGCGTCGTCATCACCAACGAAAGCGGCGTGTTTCGCGCGCCGTTGCTGCCGCTTGGCTCATATCGCGTCGCCGCGGAGCTGCAGGGCTTTCGACGGTACGAACAGACCGGCGTGACGCTGTCCGCCGGCCAGGTTGCCGTCATCGACGTGAAGCTGGGCGTGGGTGCGGTGAACGAGGTCATCTCCGTGACCGCCGAAGCGCCGGTCGTGGATCTCGGACGGATCGAGCAGGGACGCGTGCTGAACGAGCGCGAGATCCATTCGCTGCCGCTCACGTCGCGCAACCCCTACAACTTTGCGCTGCTGCAGCCGGGTGTTGTGGGCTACGAGACGCAGGAGTTCGGGGTGCCGCGCCTCACCGTGAACGGCGCGCTGCTGCGCGTGAACTATCAGATCGACGGCAACGACAACACCCAGAAGGACCGGGCCGGCCTCCGGCAGATGCCAATGTCTGAGGTGATGATCCGCGAAGTGAAGGTCGTGACGACCGGCTACGCGCCCGAGTTCGGCCAGACCATGGGCCTCGTCTACAACGCCATCACGCCGTCGGGCACCAACACCTTCAAGGGCCAGGGCAGCTATCGCATGCAGCGCCAGTCGATGGTGGAGCTGCCGTTCTTCACGCCGGCCGGCGCGCCCAAGCCGCCCACGGACGTCAACGTCTACACCTTCGACCTCGGCGGACCGATCGTCAAGGACAAGACCCATTTCTTCGCCGGCTACGAGCACACCGAGCGCGATCTGTCG
>DATDHP010000127.1:0-12701 GCA_036521515.1 Vicinamibacterales bacterium | reverse complement strand
GCTCATTCCACACCTGCGGCAGGCCGGCGCCGGAACGGTTTCCGGTGGAGCCGCCGTACGAGTAGGCGCCTGCCAGCGTGTAATGCGCCTGCATCGTCGCGCGCGGGAAGCGCCGCCGGAACAGGAAGGTCAACGCATCGTACCGTGACTTGTTGAGTCCCGTCAGGATCCTGACGTCGGAGAGGTAGCCGGGATCGCCAAAGACCCGCTGGAAGTCGTCGGCCAGCAAGCGCCGGCCGTTGATGATCGGGTTGATGTTCGACTGGCGTTTTTCCTTGCGGCCCTCCATGTGCGTGTAATCGACGGCGACCGTCGTGTTCGTCGCCAGTTCGTGCGCGTACCCGAGATGCGCCTGGTGGGTGCGAGGATCGACCATGTCGACGTGAATCCACTGCCCCTGGGATCCGCGCGGCAGCCTGTTGCCCTCGGTGGGCTGCGGCGGCGGCGGGTCGATGCCGAACCGGTAGGTGGCCAGTTCTCCCACGCCGATCGACGTGTTGGTCAGCGTGGCGAGCGCGTTCAGCGGCCTCCGCGATTGTCCCGTGATGTCGCCGGCGGCCGCGGCAGTGTTGTACTGGTCGAAGTACAGCCCGTATCCGCCGCGCACGACGCGTCGCCCATCGCCGGACAGGTCGTAGGCGAATCCGACGCGCGGTGAGATGTCGAGCATCGGCGTTTCCGGATACCCGCCGGCCGGGTGGCCGATCGCTTCGAGCGTCTGCCGCGCGGCATTCATATCGTGATTCTCTTCGTCCATCAGGTTGAAGTCGACGTCGTAGCGCACGCCGAGGTTCAGCGTCAGCCTCGCCGTCATCCGCCAGTCGTCCTGGAACCAGGTCGAGAACTGTTTCACGCTGTTGATGGTGTCCTGCCAGTACCCCTGGCCGTTGACGGCGCCGCCGTTGGCCTGCTGCCAGGAGGCGAGGATGCCGGGGGTGCGGAATCCCTGCGGATACCGGCCGTTGGTGTTGTTGAAGATCACCGACGGGTCGTCGAAGAACTCGAACGTCGCGAAATGCTCGTTCCCGTTCAGGATGCCCAGATGGTGCAGGTAGTTGAAATTGGCGCCGAACTTGAGCGAGTGATTGCCCTGCAGCAGCGAGACATCGTTCTTGATCTGGAACACCGAGCGATCCGCCAGCGTTCCGGCGTCGCCGCCAGCCCCGGTCGTGACGGACGGGAAATCCAGGCGAGGCTCGAAGATGTCGATGGTGGGAAAGTCCCGCGTGTAGTGCAGCCCGCTGGCCCTGCTCCACACATCGGCGAGATAGTCGATGTGGTTCACCTGCCCGGTGATCTGGTTCAGGCCATTGTTCCCCAACACCCAACTGTGCTGACCAACGGCACTGAACGCGTCGATGGTGAAGTCGTCGGGCTGGCTGTCGTCATTGTTGGTGGTCCAGGTGACCGAGTCGCGCCCTTCGTGCTGGCCCGAGTAGCGGAACATGAGCGAGTGCTCGTTGTTGAGCTGTGCGGACGCTTTGAGCGAGTAGGTCAGCAGACCGCCGGGCTGAATGCCGATGCGCGGGTGATCGGGATTGACGAACCCTGGCGCGATCTGTCCGGCATTGGTCGCCCGGACCAGGACATCGAGCTCGTTGTACAGGTTCGCAGGAACGAACCTCCCGACGTCCTCGCGCTGGTGCTCGATCGCACCGAAGAAGAACATCTGGTTACGGAGGATCGGGCCGCCGACCGATCCGCCATACTGCTGCCGGCTGAACGGCGCCTTTTCACCGTTTGCCTGTTCCGTGAAGAAGTCCTTCGAGGTCAGGCTCTTGTCGCGCTCGTAGACGAAGGCCGATCCGTGCAGCACGTTCGTCCCCGACTTGGTCACAAGCGTGACGGCGGCACCGCCGGTGCGCCCATCCGCTGCCGTGAACTGGCTCGAGGCGAGCTGGAACTGCTCGAGGCTTTCCGTCGTGAAGGTGAGAAGCGGTCCGCTGTAGTGGTTATCACGGTTGTCGGCGCCATCCACCGTCATCGCCACGTTGCCGCCAAGGGATCCGCCGTAGGAGACCGTTCCGACGTTCTCCTTCGTCCGGTGGAGTGGCGCGACCGGCGCCGCGCCGGGCAGCAGCTCCAGCATCCCGCTGATCGTGCGCGTGATCATCGGCAGGTTCTGCACCTCCGTCGTCTCGATCGTGTTGGCGACCTTCGACTGCGTTGTCTCGATCAGCGGCGCCTGTCCGGTGACCGTCAAGGTCTCCTGGACGCCGGCAACACTCAGTCGGAAATCGACCGTCAGCGTCGCATTCACGTCGAGCCTGACGTTGTCCCGGGCTGCCGGGGCGAAGCCGGACAAGTCGGTCTTGATTTCATAGGTCCCGGGCTCGAGTCCCGGAATGGAGTACTGACCCTCCTCGTTGGTGACCGTCGTGCGCGCGACGCCTGTGCTGACGTTGGTGGCGGTGACAGTGACTCCGGGGAGCACGGCGTCTCCCTGGTCGAGAACCCGGCCGTTGAACGTGCTGGTTGCCTGGCCGTACGCAAGCGGCGCGGCCAGGAACAGGCAGAATATGGCTAGCCACACTGTGCGGCACGTGCGTGTGTGTGGCACCTGCGTGTACATACACCCTCCTCGTTTCCGAGCCAAGAACGAGACGACGCCGAAGAATGCCGCGGAAGTGACACGAAAGGAATGAGTGGGCTCTTGTAGCACGCGGCCCTCAGACCCGTCAATCGGGCAGGAACCCCATAGAACCGCGGGTGATCGAGCGCCCGAGCCTGTGAAAATCTGTGAACTCCCACCCCCGCGCCCGATTTCCAACGCGATTTCCGGGAGTTGAAAGCTGGGAGTTGGAAGTCGGGAGTTGAGACCCCGATCCCCGATCCGAGCTGCCGTAAGGATGTACGTAACTGTCGACCTGTCCCTGATCGGTAAAACACTTCCACAGGAAGCGAGTTGCTGTCCCCGCCTGCCGCGATTTTTCCCAGGAGCTCCCGCGTTTCTCTTCTCTTCCAGGTTTTCCGCTCTGGCACCTCGCTTGCTCGACTGGACTCGTCCGGGTGAGGCCGCTTCCCGGCCTGACGGACCGACTGCGCCGCGGGCGCCTCAGGGAAGTGCAGGGATGGTGCTCGAAGAGCATGGCCTCGATAAAGCGTCGTAGCGGGTTTTAAGCAATGCCGGGAGACACATTTTTCGAAGATGGCCCGCGGGTGCTGACGCCGCACGCTTTCGAGTTCGTTCTCGACGGCGAGCTCAAGCGCGCCGTTCGCGCCCAGAACTTTCTGACGCTCGTCGTGCTCGAAGCGAGCCGCGAATGGGAGGGCCTCTCCGTCTCGGCTGACGAAGGCACCGTCGAGCAGGTGGCCAGCGTCGTCGGACACGAGGTCCGCGACACCGACCTCCTGGGACTGGCGGACAACGGGATGCTGTCGCTGGTGCTCCTCGATGCCGACTACGAGAACTCCACGAAGGTGATCGATCGGCTCGTCCAGCGCATCGACAGTTACGACTTTCCCGCGCCGCTCCGGATCTCCGTGGGCGCCGCCTGCTATCCGACGCACGCGGTCGACGCCGACTCGCTGAGGCAGCAGGCGATCTCCCATCCTGTGGTCAACTGGCGCGGCCGGCTGCCGGACGCGAGAAAGCCCGACACCCGCCACTGACGCGGACCATGCACGCGGCATCCGCCACGGCCACGCTCTACCCGGCGCAGGAGCCCCGGGCACCCGTGCACGTCGAGTGGCTGACAGATCCGGACCAGCTCGAGGGCATCGCCGACGAGTGGAGAGCGCTCGAAGCCGCCGTTGGCCATCGCACCCACCTGCCGATCTTCGACTTCCTGGCCACGTGGTATCGCCATTACTCCGGCGACTACGGCGGATCAGCGCTCGTCGGGGTGGCGCGCCGCCATGGTCGCCTCGTCGGCGTGGCGCCGTTCACCGTGCGCCGCGGGACGGTCGGAAGGATTCCTGTGACACGCGTCGAGCTTGCGCCGAGCGACGTGCCGGCGGGCGAGCTGCTCGTTGAGGACGATCACCCGGAGATCGTGTCCGCGCTGCTCGACGCCCTCGTGCGAACGGCCAGGTTCGACGTGCTCTGTTTCGATGGATTCGATCCCGCGTCACAGCAGCTGCTCGCGCTGCGGCATGCGGCCGCGCGCCACCGGATGGCGGTGGAGACGGACGATCACGCGTATGCGCTGGTCGATCTGCGTGCCGGGTATCAGTCGTATCTCGCGGGCTTGAGCGGCCACTACAGGCGGAATCTCAACCAGAAGGCGCGGAAGATCACGGCGCTGGGCGCCCGGGTCGAAGGTATTCACGCGACCGGCGCCGACGACGCGATCGACGAGGCTGTCGCGCGGATGATTGCCATCAACGAAGCGAGCTACAAGCTGCAGGGGCAGCGCCTGGCCGACAACCACCGCGAGTTTCTGCGGGAGGTGGTCACGCGGCTCGGCCGCCGCGGCATGCTCAGCCTGCCGATTCTCTCCATCGGCGGACGCGACGCCGCCTTCGTGCTCGGCGTCCTCGAGCGGGGATGTTTCTACGACATCACGCTGGCGTATGACGAGTCGTTTGCGAAGCTGTCACCCGGCGCGTACCTGATGCAGGAGACGCTGCAGCACCTGGCTGCGGCGGGCGTGCATACCGTCGTGTCGCACGGCGCGCACGAGTACAAGAAACACTGGGCCACGCGCTTCGTCCCGCAGACGCGGCTCTTCCTGTTCGCGCCGAATCTGAGAGCGTCGGCGACGCGCTTGATTCGTTTTCAGTTGCAACCGCTCTGGCAGCGGTGGCGCGTGCGCGCCGACGACTAGCCTCGGACAACAGGCGACTCGAACGTCGCCAACCTGGACAGCTCACGCCTCGACGGCCCTGCTCACAAGCTCGGGCGTTGTCATTTTTTTATCGAGTGAGGTGTGGGTCGGGACTTTTCGGCACCGCGCTGGAACTTCTTGCGCCGGCGTGGAATCCGTGCCAGATCCGGTGACGACGTCCCCTTCCGCCACTTCACGCCGATTCCCGCGGGTTT
The DNA here is from genome assembly GCA_036521515.1 of Vicinamibacterales bacterium. Classification (GTDB taxonomy): domain Bacteria; phylum Acidobacteriota; class Vicinamibacteria; order Vicinamibacterales; family UBA2999; genus Gp6-AA40. The sequence goes on along the minus strand of DATDHP010000127.1, from coordinate 7,717 downwards.
TGACCCGTTCTCCGGGCGTCGTGCCATGTGAACAGTTATTGCACTTCAGCCGCCGCGTAAGTTGAGCCCGATCGACGCGTGGGTGAGCCCACGTCGACGGCTCGCCGGCGCGGGCGGCGGACCAGCGGCCCGCCGCAATCGAGTAAGACGAGCGCAGTCACGTCGGGCGCCTGGTCTACGAAGGGGGCGAAGCCTTTGTTGAACGCCTGGTATGCCATCTGGACGCGAAGTCACTGCGAGCGGCTCGTCGCGCAGCAGCTCGCCGCCAGGGGCTTCGCGCCGTTCCTGCCGGAAGTGCGCGTCCGCTCTCGGCGCGTGAGGGTGGTCCAGCGCATTCCGATGCCGATGTTTCCAGGCTACCTCTTCGTCCGTGACGCCCTCGACAAGGGGCGCTACATCGAGATGCTCAAGGTGCGCGGCATCGTTCGCGTGCTCGCGGACGGATGGACGCGCCTCACACCGATCCCGGACGGCGAGATCGAGGCGCTGCAGCGCGTCATCGAAGCCAGCGTCGATGTCGATCCGTATCCACACCTCCAGCACGGCGACCGCGTGCGTGTTGTCGAGGGACCGCTGAGCGGTGTCGAGGGAATCTTCATTCAGGACAGGCAGCACAAGGGTCGCCTCGTGCTGTCGGTCGATCTTCTCGGGCGCAGCGTCGCCGTCGAGGTGGACGAGACCGCCGTGACCTGCGCGGCCGCCTGATTCGGTTCTATGCGATTTCAAAGGCTCAACGCTCGAGGCTCAAGGCTCAACGGGCGCCTGCTGGCGGGTCGGGCTTTTGAATTGAGCCTTGAGCCTTGGTCCTTGTGCCTTATGCGATTGGCCGCCGTCGTCCTGATCGTCGTCACCAGCGCTCTGCTGCCTGCCCACCTGCGCGCGCAGGAGCGGGTGGAGTTCATTCCATCGGTGTCGTTGTTCACCGTCTACGACGACAACCTCTTCGCGCAGACGCAGGGCAGCGCCGGCCAGTTGCTGCAGCTCCGTCCGAGCTTCGAGGGCAACTACGAGTCGCCCACCGTCAGGCTGCTGGGGCTGTACTCCTTCGACATGCAGCGCTCCAATCACTCGGCGCTGAACACGTTCGATGCGCGGCGGCACGCGCTCGGCGAGACGCGGTTTCGGACGAGCCCGTCGACCACGCTCGGGCTGGCGCTGCGCTACGACAGAACGGAAACGCCTGGCGAGATCAACATCGAGACCGGCATCCTGGGCGATCGGCGTCAGGCCGAACGATGGCAGGTGACCCCGACCGTCACGCGACGGCTCGGCCAGCTCGCGACGATGAGCGCGGGCTACGACTGGTCGTCGGAATACCTGGTCGACGGCGAGCGCGGCACGATGCACGTGGGGCGCATCGGCGTGGCGCGTGACATCACCTCGCGGATGAACGTGACGGCCCACTACGTCGGCCGCTACTTCGTCGACGACCTCGACGACGACGCGTCGCACGCCGCGATCTTCGGATGGAGCCGCGAGATGGCGCCCGGCACGCGCCTCACGCTGTCGGGGGGACCGAAGGTCACGTCGTACCGGGGGCTCACGCCCGAGGTGAACGTCGCATTCGCCCGCGCCACCAGCCGGATGCGGCTCGCGACCGACTACTGGCACGGCGAGACGATCGTCCTCGGGATCCACGGTCCGGTTCGGGTCGACAGCGGGACCGCGCGGGTGACCTGGCCGATCACGCGCTTCACCGAGCTCGGCATTCATGCCGGAGTGTCCGACATCACGACCCTCGATGCGAGGGAGGCGACCAATTACCGCGCCACGCTCGTCGGCTCGTGGAGTCCCGGCGGCATCTACACCATCGCGGCGACCTACGGCCTGGATTATCAGCAGGGAGACATCCGGCGCCGTTTGTATCTCGACGGCATGCCGCTGCTCGTCGAGCCCGAAATCATGCGGCACGTCTTTCGCGTGAGCCTGACGGTCGCGCCGCGGTTCAGGCGTTCCATTCTGCCGCCGGACGAGGCGGCACGTGCGAAGGGAGTATCACGATGATCGTCCGGCCGGTCCTTGCCCTCATCCTCTGCCTGTCAGTTGCGGCCCTTGGATCCGGCTGCGCGTCACGGGGCGCCTTTGAGTCGACGCAGGACATTCCCGTGGAGGGTGCGCCGGCGCCAGCGGCGGCACCCGCCGAGGCTGCTGCCACGATCGCGGCCGACAGCGCAGCCGCGCCGGCTGCCGCGACTGTGGCTCCATCCTCGACCGCAGCCCGCGCGTTGGACGCGTCGGCCGGGTTCCGGATCGGCGCCGAAGACGTTCTGGACATACAGGTGTGGAAGAACTGCACCGAATTGTGTCGAACCGTTCCAGTTCGTCCCGACGGGATGGTGTCGTTCCCGCTCGTCCACGACATCCAGGCCGCCGGCCTCACGGCCGCCGAGCTGCGTCAGCAGTTGACCCGGCGTCTGGCTGAGTTCATTCCGTCCCCCGAGGTGTCGGTCATCGTCCGCGAAGTGCACAGCGTGAAGGTGTCGGTGGTGGGCGCCGTGCGCATGCCGGGTCACTACGAGGTGAACAGCGCCGCCACCGTGCTCGACCTGATCGCCCGCGCGCAGGGGCTCACCGAATTCGCCAACCGCGATCGCATCGTCGTCCACCGCCAGAACGGCGGGACGGCGACACGCCTTCCCTTCGACTACAGCAGGGTCGCCGACGGCAAGGACGAGAATTTCTTCGTGCAGCCTGGCGACATCATCGTCGTTCCCTAGCGAGGACAGCACATGACGCGTGACGTGCTCCATTCCACCCACGAAGAGTCGCTCGTGCTGCGCGCGCTCGAGATCCTCCGCCGCCGGCGCGTGCTCGCGCTGGTCGTCTTCACGGCGGTGCTGGCCGCGGCGGTGTCGTTCGTGCGGTCGCTCCCGGACCTCTACCGCGCCACCGCCATGCTGCTGATCGAGCGGCCCGTCTCCGAGACGGTCGTGCGCGCCGCGGCGAGCGGCGAGCTCGAGAGCCGTCTCCACGTGATCAAGCAGGAGAACTTGAGCCGCGATCGGCTGACCCAGCTGATCACGCGGTTCGATCTCTATCCCGAGATGCGCCGGCGCACGTCGATGGAAGACGTGCTGAACCAGATGCGGCTGGACATCGAGACGCTGCCGAGCGGGCCCGAGCAGGTCACCGGCCGTACGAGAACCGTGTCGATGACCCTCAGCTACACCGGCGCGTCGCGCGAATCGGTGGCGGAGGTGACCAACGCGATCGCCGCGTTCTATGTCGCGCAGAACGACCGCATGCGGTCGGAGGAAGCGCTGCGAACCAGCGAATTCCTTCACACGCAGCTGCTCGCGGCACGGCAGCAGCTCACGCGGCAGGAGCAGGCGATGCGCTCCTATACCTCGCAGTACATCGGGGAGCTGCCGCAGCAGGTGGGCGTCAATCTCGCCACCCTCGAGCGGCTCAACGCCGAGCTGCGGATGAACGCCGACCGCCAGATCAGCACCATCGAGCAGCGCGACAAGCTGCTCGACGGGCTGGCCGACACCAGCGCGCTGCTGCGCGCCACGACCGGCGCCGTGTCGAGCGCGGACGCGCTCTCCGCCGACGTCCTCGAGCGGATGAAGCAGATCGAGAAGATGAAGATCGAGCTCGCGGAGCTGGAGGGCCGGTTCACGCCGCGTCACCCGGACGTCGTCATCATGCGCGAGCGCGTGGCGAACCTGGAGCGCGAGCTCGACGTGCAGAAGGAGCGCGAGGCCGCCGAGCGGCGCCGCGCCGAGGAGGAGCAGCGACAGGCGGCCGCGGCCGCCACGCCGACCGACGCGCCGCCGCCCCAGGTGCGCCGCCGCACCATCGAGGCGCTCGACGCAGAGCTGGAACGGCTGAAGAAGGACGAGGCGACGATCCGCCAGTCAATCGGGACGTACGAGCAGCGGCTCGAGGCGACGCCGGGGCGGCAGCAGGAATACAGCCTCATCACGCGCGACTACCAGGCGGCCAAGGAGCTCTACGACAGCCTGCTCAAGCGCTACGAAGAGGCCCGGTTCGGCGCCAGCGTCGAGACCGACGGCCAGGGCGAGCGCTTCCGGATCCTCGAGCCGGCGCTGCCGCCTGCGGGCCCCGCCGCGCCGAATCGCTTCCGTCTCCTCATCCTCGGCGTCCTCCTGGCGCTGGCGGCGGCGGCCGTCGCCGTCATCGCGGCCGAACAGCTCGATACGTCGTTCCACTCCGTCGATGACGTCCGCGGGTTCACGGCCGTGCCCGTGCTCGCCACCATTCCGCGCATCGGCTCGGCGCCGATCGGCCGCCGCGTCCGCACGGCGTTCGCCGCTGTTTCCGTGATCGCTGCCATCACCCTCGTCGCCACCCTGTCCGCTTACTTCGCGCAAGGCAACGAACAGATCGTTCGGATGCTGGAACGCGCCGGATAGATCATCATGTCCAAACATCGTATCGACAAGCACCTGGTGAGCCTCACGTCCCCGGGCTCGTTCGCCGCCGAGCAGTATCAGGGACTGCGGCTGACCCTGGAACGGCTGCGGCGCGCGCACAGCGCGCAGGTCATTGCGGTGACCAGCCCCGGAGCCGGCGAGGGGAAGACGCTCACGGCCATCAACCTCGCGGCCGCGCTCGCGCGCGGCTCGGACGCGCGCGTGCTGCTCGTCGATGCCGATCTGCGGCGGCCGGCGGTCGCGCGCCAGCTTGGCATTGTCGACGCCGACGCCCCGGGGCTCGCCGATCTGATCGCGCGCCCGGACCTGGCGATCGGGCAGGTGGCACACACGATCGAGCCGTTCAACCTCTCCGTCATCCGGGCGGGATCGGTCAAGACCTCGGTGCATCACGTGCTGCGATCGCCACGGCTGGACGAGATCCTCAAGGACGCGCGCGCCCGCTTCGACTTCATCGTGGTGGACACGCCCCCGCTCCTGCCGGTCTTCGACTCGGCGCTCGTGTCCAGGACCGTGGACGGCGTGCTCGTCGTCATCGCCGCCAACCAGACCCCGCGCAAGCTGCTCGGCGAAGCGTTGAACCTGCTCGACGCGTCGAAAGTGCTCGGAATCGTGTTCAACCGCGACGCCCGGCCGCTCTTCGGCTACTACGACTCCTACTACCGCGAGTACTTCCCGGACACGTCTGGCTTAGCCAGCCGGGCGTAGTCGCCTTCCATCGGAGATCCCTATCCATGGTTGCCAGGTTTCCAACGGCCATCGCGCTCGCGCCGCTTGTGATGCTGTCGTTTCCGGCCGACGAGCTCCGTCTGCTGTCCGCGGCGATCTGTGCGGTCGCGGCCGTCATGCTGGCCACGCTCGTGGCGCGGGAAATGGCGAAGGACCAGCGGATCCTCGTTCTCGGTGCGGGCGCCATGGCCTCGCAGCTCATCGAGGAGATAGAGGCGGTGCGGCCGCGGCGCTACATCGTGGCCGGCGTCGTCGACGACACGCCGCCGCCACCCGGATCGGCGGTGTCGGCGCGATGGCTGGGACGGTGCGATCGGCTGGCGGAGATCGTGGCGCAGGTGCAGCCGGCGCGTATCGTCGTGGCCGTCGCCGATCGCCGCGAGCGGCTGCCGCTCGAGTCGCTGCTCGAATCGCGCGTCCGCGGCATCGTCGTCGAAGACGCGCTCGACTTCTACGAGCAGCTGACGGGCAAGATTGCCATCGAAGCGCTCAGGCCGAGCATGCTGTTCCTGTCGAAGGGCTTCCGGAATCATGGCGCCGCGCAGGTGACCGCCCGCGTCGTCAGCGTGATGGTCGCGGCGATCGGTCTGGTGCTGCTCCTGCCGCTGCTCATGGCGATTGCTGTCGCCGTGACGCTCGACTCGCGGGGACCGGTGTTCTTCATCCAGCAGCGCGCCAGCCAGGCGGGGCGGCCATTCGGACTGGTGAAGTTCCGGACGATGCACCCGTGCGACGAGCCGCCGTCGGAATGGGTGCTCGACAACGTCACGCGCATCACGCGCCTCGGCCGTTACCTGCGGCGCTTCCGGCTCGATGAACTGCCGCAGGTGGTCAACGTCCTGCGCGGCGAGATGAATCTGATCGGGCCGCGGCCGCATCCCACGCGCAACCACGCGTTCTTCATGGAGCAGATTGCGTATTACGGGCTCCGCTCGACGGTGCGTCCCGGAGTGACCGGCTGGGCGCAGGTGCGCTACGGCTACGCCAACAACCTCGAGGAAGAAACCGAAAAGATGCGCTACGACCTGTACTACATCAAGAACCGCTCGCTGTGGCTCGACGTGCGCATTCTGCTCGAGACCGTCGGCATCGTGCTCTTCGGCAAGGGTGCGAGCGTCGCGCGCCGGCCGTCGCCGCTGCGTGACGAGATGCCGCGGCGGGCGGTGGCGCGGCGCCCCGTGTCCGGCGTGGCGTACGTGGCCGTGGAGTCCGGATCGAGCCCCGCCCAGAACCCCGTCGCGCGCAGCGCGTAAGCGACCCCGCCAGACAGCGATGGCTACAGCATCAGATCTCGTCGCGCCCTTCGACCATGGACGAACGTCAACCGAGTGGTGGCGGCCCGTCACCCCGGACCCGGGATCCGGGATCCGGGATCCGAAGTTCGTGGCGGGGCGCCGCCGCGCCCCTGCGGAGTCGTCGGGAAGCGATGTCGCGTTCGGCGCACTGGTGGCGTTTACCGCGATCCTGCTGCTCTCGCCGCAGGCGTGGTTTCCGCTGCTGGGCACACTGCGGATTGCGTTCCTCGCCGCCGGGGTCGCGATCGGTGCGCATCTGCTCGACCGGCTGATTCGCGCGCGTGACGTGCCGCCCATGCCGACGGAGATCCTGATCGCGCTGACGCTGGTCGCATGGGCCGTCCTCACGCTGCCGCTCTCGTACTGGCCGGCCGGCAGCGTGGAAGTGCTCGCCGACCGCTATCTCAAGGCGATTGCCTTCTTCTGGCTGATCGGCACGATCGTCACGACGACCGGGCGGCTCCGGGTGCTCGCGTGGACCCTCGTGCTCTGCTCGATTCCGCTGGCGGCAACCGGCGTCAAGAACTATCTGGCGGGCGAGGTCCTCGGCACGGGCGTGCGCGGCTTCACGCGCATCTACGGATACATGGGCGGCTCGAGCATCGCCAGCAACCCGAACGACCTGGCGTTGATGCTCAATCTGATCATTCCCATTGCGGCGGCGCTCGTCTGGATGTCGCGCCGGCCGGCGGCGCGTGCCCTGGCGGCAGGCGCACTGCTGTTGAGCGTCGCCGCCGTCATCGTGACGTTCTCACGCGCGGGGTTTCTGGCACTGGCGGCGAGCGCGCTGATGTTCATGGCCGTGCTCGTGCGGCGGCGCAAGGCCGGCGTCGCCGCCGGCCTGCTCGTGCTCGCGCTCGGCGCGCTCCCGCTCCTGCCGGCCGGATACGTCGATCGCCTCAGCACCATCACCGACGTCGAAGCCGACCGGACCGGATCGGCACGCGGGCGCTGGCGCGATACGCGGGTCGCCATCGGCGTTGTGGCGCAGAACCCCGTCGTCGGCGTCGGCATCGGCCAGGACATCCTCGCCATGAACGACGAGCGCGGGATCTCGACCTGGCGGCGCGTTCACAATGCCTATCTCCAGTACGGCGTCGATCTCGGCGTTCCCGGGCTGCTGCTCTTCGTGTGGCTGCACGTGATGTGCTTCAGGACCGCCCGGGCCGTGGAGGTCCGCACCGCCCGGGATCCCGCGCTGTGCCACCTCGCCCATCTCGCCGCGGGCGTGCAGGTGGCGCTCGTCGTCTTCGGCGTCGAGGCGCTCTTTCATCCGATCGCGTACCAGTTCTA
>DATDHP010000126.1:0-3325 GCA_036521515.1 Vicinamibacterales bacterium | reverse complement strand
ATGAGCATGAGCAGGTCACGCGCGCGCCGGGCGGGAAAGACGTTCACGAGCACGAGCGTCGCCGCCGATCCCACGGCGACCGGGATCACCGCAAACGGCGCAACCGTCAGCGCCGCCGTCAGGTAGAAGGATGCCGGCGCGCAGCGCGCGGCTCCCACGCCCAGCAGAATCGGCGCCATGAAGATGACGACCATCCACGACGCCTGGCCCACGGTGCGCGAGAACCGCGCGAGGAACAGGCGGCCTTTCGACACCGGCGCGGCAAGCAGCAGCCGGAGGTCGTCGGCGAGGAAGAACGTGGACAGCGACGCCACCACCCCGCTGAACGCCAGGAACGCGAGGAAGGTCATGAAGAGCCAGGACAGCGCCAGCCGGAGCAGGTAGTCGCCGAACTCGTCGTACGCCGTCAGCTGCGCCGTGAGCCAGTAGGCGCCGCGGAACAGCGCCGCGCAGACGACGAGTCCGATGACGCCGAAGATGCCGGCGCGCATCATGTCGCCCCGCTCGCGGCGCAGCGCGCGGTTGCGTGACGACCAGACCTGCGGCAACAGCAGGAACGTGAACGTGCGGGGGTGCAGGGATGCGGGAATCGGCGGCATCAGACGACCTCGTCGATCTCCTGCAATCCGCTCCCGCCGGTGAGCTTCAGGAACACCGACGTGAGGTGTGTGTCCTCTCCACCCGACTGGGCCACCACCTCGTCGACGGTGCCGTGGGCGATGATCCGCCCCTTGAGAATGATGCTGACGCGATGGCACATCTCCTGCGCCACTTCCAGCGTGTGCGTGCTCATCAGGATGGCGACGCCACGCTCGCTCATGCGGCGGAACACGTCCTTGATGAGACGCGCGCCGCGCGGATCGAGGCCCACCATCGGCTCGTCCACCGCCACCGCGTGCGGGCGGTGCATGAACGCCGAGCCCATGACGAGGCGCTGCTTCATCCCGTGCGAGAAGCTCTCGATCAGCTCGTTCTCCCAGCGGCGCAGCTCGAACAGATCGAGCATCTCGCGGACGCGCGCATCGACATCGCCGTCGAGGCCATAGAGGCCGCCGTGGAAGCGAAGGAGCTCGCCGGCCGTGAGCTTCTCGTAGATGAAGGGCCGATCGGGAATGAAGCCGAGCGAGGCCTTGGCCTGCTCGGGGCTCGCCGCCATGTCGTGCCCGTTGACGGTAATCTGCCCGGAGGTCGGCTGCAGCAGCCCGGCGATCATCCGCAGCGTCGTGGTCTTGCCGGCGCCGTTCGGGCCGAGGAAGCCGTGGATCTCCCCTGGAGCCACGTCGAGGCTGATACCGTCGACGGCGGTGAAGCTGCCGTAGCGCTTGACGAGATTGGAGATGGCGATCATTGGTACTTGGGTCCAGAAATTCGACGTGTCAAGGCACAAGGCTCGAAGCTCAAGGCACAAGGTTGGATCTCGAGCCTTGGATCTTGGGCCTTGTTCACCCCGGTGCCTCGGTGTGTCGTGATCACGATTACCTACCGCACCGGCAGTTGCCGGCCTGTCGTGCGGGCGGCTCGAACGGAAGCGCCGCGAGCGCCGCCGGCTGGCGCCGGGCGGCGACGGGCGCCGGCGCGGGCGCCAGGTCGATGTCGACGATCGTCATCTGCAGCCGACCGATGAGCGGCACGATTGCGGCCTGCTTGTCGAGGCCGCCGCGGGCGAGGCGGAGGTGCGTCGTGTCCGCCGGGAACTGGTTGAAGGTGGGATCGACTGGCAGCCAGAGCCCGCGGTCGGTCCCTTCCTCGAGGTAGACCTCGGGCCAGGCATGGTAGTAGAAGGCCCCCTGCACGCCTCGCACGTAGGTCAGGCCGACGGCGATCCGCGCCGGAATGCCGATCGATCGCGCCATCGCCACGTACAGCGCCGTGTGCTCGTTGCAGTCGCCGACTTTCGTCCGCAGCACGTCGCGCGCCGAGGGCAGGCTGACGGTGGGCTTCTTGTCGAGAAGGCCGTTCACGTAGCGCGTGAGCCGCTCGGCGCGCGCGCGCGTGCCCGCGACACCGGCAATGGCCTGCCGTGCCTCCGCGACAATCGCCGGGTCGTCGCTCTCGATCAACGGTTCCGGCGACAGATACCGTGACGCGCCGGGATCGGCGGGGCCGGCCTCCAGCGCCTGCCTGTCGTGCAGCTCGATGATCGGGCCGTCCGCAACCTGCCCGACGCCGTCGAGATCGCCCTCCGGCAGGCGCGCGCCTTCCAGCCGCACGCGCAGCCGCTTCACGTCGCGCGGCTCGTCGATGCGGCGCCGCGTCACCTGCGGCGCCAATGCCGGAACGACGGCCGCCAGGCGCAGCAGATCGGACTGCACGCGGGCCGGCACCGCGAGACCGCGCGCGCGCTCGGGCGTTTCCCGGACCGTGACCAGGCCGAGCGGGCTCTCTTCCTTCACGACGTCGCCCGTGTCGGTGATCCACGACGTCGTGCGCAGCCCCTGATACTCCATGTCGACGCGGAACGCCGGCACGACGCCGCTGTCCGCGACGCGCACCACCTCGCGCCGGCCGATCTGCAGCGTGACGTCCACGTTCCTGAGCGTCGCGGGATCGAAGATCGTCCAGGTGCGCCGCGCGCCGGCGACGAGGCCGCCGCTGGCCAGCACGCGCGACAGGTTCTGCGACAGGACCGGCGGCTCCGGCAGCTCGCGCAGCTCGGTGCGCGTGGCGCCGGATGACGTCACGGCAAGCGCGAGCCTGTGCGGCCCATGCGCCGCCACGGGAGGCGAGAGTGTTCCGCGCACCTGCACCGCGCCCGTCCCGGGATCCAGTGAGAACTCGAAGGACCGCAGCGCGAAGGATCGGTCCACCCACGCGGTCGTCCGAATGGTGGCGGCCGTATCCGCGCCGAGCAGCATCATCTGCAGGCGCCCGTCCTCCTGCAGCTCGAAGCCGTCCTCCGTCCGCACGGTCTGGCTCACCGTGAAGCCGATCTTCTCGCCGCGGTAGTACACGCCCTTCCAGACGGCCGTCGCGCCGTACCTCGCCAGATCCGTGGCGAGGTTCGCCGGCGAGGCCTGCAGGTACGACCGGTGGACCAGCACCACCATGCTGGCCGCCCAGGAGCTCTGAGCTGCGCTCTGTCGGTGCAAGCCCTGCTACGCCTGCCGGTGCAAGCCCTGCTTCGCATTGTCGGTGCAAGCCTGATCCATGTCGGTGCAAGCTCTCTGACGCGTGTCGGTGCAAAGGAGGCTACGCGGTGTTCGGTGCAAGTCCTTCTGACGTCTGTCGGTGCGAGCTCTCTCACGCTCGTCGGTGTGATGGCACGAAGGTCGCGCTACGTGATCGCACCGACAAGCCTCGGGCCAGCACCGACAGAGCTCGGGTT
>DATDHP010000125.1:0-12320 GCA_036521515.1 Vicinamibacterales bacterium | reverse complement strand
CCAATGACGATCCAGGTCTGCCCGTTGGGATGCTCCCACGCGAGCCGGGACGCCTCCAGCCGGAACTCGCCGGCGATCGCGCGCAGGTCGTCGAACCGGTACACGACGTTTCCGGGATACTGCCATTCGCTCCCCGTGTAGCTCTTCTCACCTTCGAAGTACGTGGCAGCCAGGATCGACTCGGGCGTCATCACGTCGCGCGCCTGCGACACGCATCGACGCACCTGGGCGGGCGCAGCATGGCTGAAGATGGAATGCGCGATCAGGTAGTCGAAGGATCTCCCGAAACCGGTCAACGTGAAGTTCTCGTCATGACTGAAAGCCGGGCGCTTGAGACGGATCGCATCGTCTCCAAGCTCGTGACGGATGCCTTCCTCCACCAGCCATTTTGCCGGCTCGATGCCGCAGTAACGCTCCGGCAGCAGGTAGGGGATGAACAGCCGGCCCGCACGCAGCGAGCCACAGCCAATGTCCAGCAGTGAATGGTGCTCGCGGAGCCCCAGGGTGGTGAGCAGATTGAACTGCATCGCCGAAACGACGTCGTACTTGTCAGGCGGTCCGACGAATATCCGGTAATCCGCAACCCCCACGCCGCTGGTCGCCGGCGGATTCGACGTGGCCTTTCGATCGAAGAGCCGCATACCGAGCTTCAGCTGTCTGATTCGTCCGTGCTCCAATTGGATCGTTGCGTATCCGTCCAGGTTGGATATCTTGAAGAACCGCAGCCGGTTCGACGTGACGTGCAGGTCCACGTTGACCGTATCCCCGCTGGCCGAGACCCCGTCGACCCGCAGGATCTTGAGATCGGCAGCGAACCGATCCTTGTGCCACTGCTTGATCGCGTCGCGACCCTTGTACGTTCCTGACAGGAAGGACAACGTGGCGTCTTCGGCGAAGAAGTCGAGGCAACGGGGCAAATCGTGCCGCGTGAACGCGTCGAGGTACGACTCCACCGCAGTCCGCGGGTTGCTTGTTTCAAACACTGTGCTCGGTTCCACGGTTCCCTCCAGCCGCCGGCCCGCGCCAGCAATCGCTCACGACTCTCTGACCGGCGCCATCACGGGTTTCGCAGCTCGTCTGACGGTGGCGGGGGAACAGGCTGCTCACTTGCGCTGAGGCCGAAGCGCGAAGGCCAGTAGGCCACGGACCCGCGGATGATTCGACGTTGTGCCCATCCCTCGTTGGCAGAATGGCGGCCGATACAATATATCCCGCTGCTGCCGCGCACCAGCACGAATGCGCACGATCGCCCTCGGCCTGACTGCCTCTCGACCATCACCTGGAAGGGATCGATGAATCACGAATCCGAAGGCACGGGCGTACTGCTGTGCTTGGCGCGGCCGGTCGAGCGACCCGGTGCAGCGGTCACGACACAGGTCTCGAGCACAACCGTATCGCGCAGGCCCGGACGGATCCTGACATCCGCCGGACCGGGGCACGCGTCCGACGCTGGCGACTCGTGACGATCTCCCGCGACGGGGGCGCAAGCCGGCGCGACCAGCGGCCTGTATCGGTCCGCGCGAGGTGCATCCGACGTACAGGTAGGCAAGGCGCATCGATCATGCAAATTTGTTGTGAAAGACAGCCGGCTGATTGACATATTGCTGATCGTGCCGATGCGCCGCTGTTACGCCGGGCGAATTCCACTGTTGCACACGGCGATGGAGCGTGGGAGTATTGCGGCTCGCCCATGATCATCAGCGGCGTCGCCGCGCGCAAGCAGATACTTGCGCCTCAAGATAGTTTCCCCGGATGAGGGGGGAGACCGATGCTGACGGCGGTCGCTGCCGGCATTTTCTCCGGTCCAGTCCGCCGGGCTGGCAGGCACGCGTGCGCGCACGTTCACGCGCGGCTTCGCCTCGAGAGGCCGATGAAGGAGGGCGCATGACGCTGGCGATGATGCTGCCGGTGGCGGTACTGATCGCCCAGCTCGGGGCGCGTTACCGCGCCTGGCAGGGAATGCGGCTGCTCGGGTTCCTCTTGTTCATCGTCCTGGTGCTGACGATCATCTACCTGGTCAAGCGGATCATGGCGAAGTGATCGTTCGGGTTGACGATGCAGATGATTCGATCGCGCGCGGGTGACCAAACCGTCATCGTCGTACGCGAAGACGAAGATGGGGCGGCCCGGATGCTCTCGATGATCAGCACCCACCGCCCGTTTGCGTCGTCTCGAGACTATTCGATGGCGCACGTGACGGAGGCGCAGTCCCGCGGCAGGGCGGGCGCTGATGTCGCGATCACTGCTGTCGGCGATGTCGCGATCACTGCTGTCGGCCCGCCGGTTCCGGCTCCCCGTCCACGGCGACGCCGTTCGCTGGCGCTCGCCGCGCTGCTCCTGATCGCCGCCGCCGGCGCAGCCGCGTGGCGAGCGGGAATCCCTGCGGCGACGACCGTCCGCGTGGCCGGCGTGGTGGAAGCCAACGAAGCCGTCGTCTCCGCAACCGCTACCGGGCGCATGCGGGAGCTGCGTGTCGATGAGGGTGATCGGGTCGAGGCCGGCGCCGTCGTGGCGGTGCTCGACAGCGCCGAGCTCGAGGCCGCGCGCGACCGTTACACCGCCGCGCTGAGCCAGCTGGCCGCCAAGCTCTCGCAGAGCCAGGAACTGGTCTCGCTCGAAGCCGACCGGTTCGTGGGACGTCAGGCGGTGGCACTCGCTGCGCTGTCGGCGGCCAACCAGCTGCGCGAGGAAGCGACGGCGGAGCTCGAGCAGCGACGTGCCGATGCCGCCCGCGCGCAGGAGCTGTTCCAGCAGGGACTGGTTCCACGCCAGGAATTCGAACGCCGCATGACCGACGTGCGCCTGGCCGAGGCGCAGCTCGAGTCGCGCTCCAGCGCCGTCACGTCCGCGGAAGCGGAGCTGACGCTGGCGCGCACCGGCCAGCGCCAGGTCACTGTCGTATCGTCGGACGTCGAACGCACGCGCGCCGAGATGCGGCAGGCCCAGGCGCAGCTGGCCGAAGTCGACGCTCGACTGGGCGAAACGGTGATCCGCGCACCGTTATCCGGCGTGGTCGCCGTTCGTGTCGCACGCCCGGGCGAAGTGATCGAAGCGGGCCGTCCCATCGTGACGATCGTCGACGATGGCGATCGCTGGGTGAGGGCGGCCGTCGATGAAAGCTTCGCCGGTCGCCTGCGCCTCGGCCAGACGGTCGACGTCGAGATGGCGTCGGGTGCCCGGATCAGCGGCACGGTGACGCAGATCGCCGCCGCCGCCGAATTCGCCACCCGCCGCGACGTCGATCGCGTGCGGCGGGACGTTCGCAGCCTTGGCTTCAAGGTCGCCCTGCCGCGTGACGCGGGGGGCGCGTATCCCGGGCTCACCGCGTACGTGTACCTGCCGGCGGCGAGCGTTCAATGAAAACGGCCATCCGCGCCGATCACCTGCGCAAGGAGTTCGGCGATTTCGTGGCGGTGCACGACATCTCGCTCGACGTGTACGCCGGGTCGAGCTTCGCTCTGCTCGGTCCGAACGGCGCCGGCAAGTCGACGCTGATCCGGATGCTCACGACCCTCGTGGAGCCGACGGCGGGGCGCGCCTTCGTGGCCGGACACGACGTGGTGCGGGAGCCCGACGTCGTGCGCCGGGCGATCGGCGTGATCCCCCAGGCGCTCACCTCGGACCCGGAGCTGACCGCTGCCGAGAACCTGGAGTTCTACGCCGGGCTCTACAGCGTGCCGCGCCGGCAGTGGGCTGAGCTCGTGACACGGCTGCTCGAGGTGGTGAACCTCACGGCGTGGCGCGACCGCATGGTCGGCACCTTCTCCGGCGGCATGCGGCGGCGCCTCGAGATCGCACGCAGCCTCATCCACCGGCCCGAGGTGCTGTTCCTCGACGAGCCGACCACCGGTCTCGATCCGGCATCGCGCCACGCCATGTGGGAGATGATCCGCGAGCTGCAGCAGTCGTCCGGCCTGACGCTCTTCCTGACGACGCACTACATGGAGGAAGCCGACGAGCTCTGCGACGGCATCGCCATCTGCGACCACGGACGCATCGTCGCCTCAGGCAGCCCGGCAGAGCTGAAGCGTGAGGTCGGCGGCCGGACGCTCGAGGACGTGTTCATCGCCTTCACCGGGCGGGCACTGCGCGACGCCGCCGACGGCGACGGCCGCCTGGACGTGCGGCACTTCTACGACCGGACCATGAGGTAGCCGTGCGGCCGATCCTCGCCTTGATGCGGCGCGACCTGCGCAAGTACTTGCGCAGCCCGGTCCTCATCATCGTCTCGCTGTTCCTGCCGCTGCTCCAGCTGATGATCATCGGACACGCGTTCGGAGGCCAGATCCGCAACGTGTCGGTCGCGCTGGTGTCGCTCGACCGCGGCCCGGAGGCGGTGCGGCTCGAGGACGCCTTCCGCGCCATCGAGGCGAACGCGCAAACGTTCCGCGTGACGCTCGAGGACGATCTCGACGCCGCGCTCGCGGCCACGCACGACGGCGTCGTCGCGGCGGCGATCGTCATCCCGGAGGACTACTCGCGGAAGGTGCGTCAGGAGCTGCGGCCGCGGCTCGGCCTGGTGCTCGACAACACCGACCCGTTCGTCGGCAGCGCGCTGACGGCGAAGATGACCGAACTGGTGGAGGCGGTGAACCAGCCGGACGTGTCGCCGCGGTATCTGCGCCAGGTGGCGCTCGAGGTCGTCGAGCTCTACCCGTACGTGGACTACATCGAGTACCTGCTGCCCGGCTCGATCACCCTCGCCATCTTCGTCTGCTCGCTCATCGGCGGCGGACTGCTCTATATCGACGACAAGGCGCGCGGCTTTCACGAAGGGTACCTCGTGACGCCGATCAAGCGCCGTCAGCTCGTTTTCGGGCTGATCGCGTCGGGGACGGTGAAATCGACGATCGCCGGAACGGTGGTGACCATCCTCGGGTCGCTCCTCGCCGGGATTGGCCGCTACCTGACGCCGGGCACCATCGTCGTGCTGATCGGGATGAACGCGCTCGTCGCGCTGGCGCTGATCAGCATGATCTCCCTGATGATGGTGCGCGTCAACGACCCGGTCGTCCCGCGCGCGATGTTCGGCATCCTGAACACGCTGCTGTTCTTCCCCAGTGGCGCGATGTATCCGATCTCCAGCTTTCCTGCATGGCTGCAGGCGGTCGCCGCCGTGGATCCGTTTGCGTACGCGGTCCGCGGATTCCGCGCCGTGCTGCTCAAGCACGTCGATCTGTCCGCTCTCGCCGCCGACGTGGGCTTCCTCGCGGCGTTTTCCTTTCTGTGCATTACGGGTACGGTGCTGCTGTTCCGCCGTCGTCTGTGACGGAGCGGCAGGGGGAGGGCCGATGAAAGTCATGGTCATGGGGCTCGATTGTGCAGCCCCCGAAATCCTGCTGGCCGACCATCGGCTGACCAACATCCGGAGGTTGATGGCGCGCGGCTGCTACGGACGGCTCGAAAGCGTGCTGCCGCCGATTACCGTCCCGGCGTGGATGTGCATGTCAACCAGCCAGGATCCCGGCTCGCTCGGCGTCTACGGGTTCCGCAACCGGACGGGGTATTCGTACGATGCACTGGGCACGGTCAATGCCACGTCGATTTCCGCCCCGGCGATGTGGGACGTGCTCGGCCACGAGGGGCGCCAGTCGGTGATCGTCGGCGTCCCGCCCTGCTTTCCGCCCCGTCAGATCAACGGGGTCAGCGTCGGATGTTTTCTCACGCCCGACACCACGAAGGACGACTACACGTCGCCGCGCTCGGTCAAGCACGAGATCGCGCGGCTGGTCGGAGAGTATCCAGTCGACGTCAAGGGCTTCCGCACCGACAACAAGGCATGGCTGAAGGACCAGGTCTACGACATGACGCGCAAGCACTTCCGCGTCGTGCGCCACCTGATGACGAGCGTGGAGTGGGACTACTTCCACTTCGTGGAAATCGGTCTCGACCGCATGCACCACGGGTTCTGGAAGCACCACGATCCCGCGCACCGGCAGCACCAGGCAGACAGCCCCTTCCGCACCGCCATTACCGATTACTACGCGTACCTCGATGACGAAATCGGGCAGACGCTCGAGCTGCTCGACGAGGACACGGTGGTGCTGGTGGTGTCGGATCACGGGGCACAGCGGCTCGACGGCGGCTTCTGCGTCAACGAGTGGCTGGTGCGCGAGGGGCTGCTGGTGCTGAAGACGCGGCCGTCCGCGCCGACGCCGTTCTCGCCGCGCATGGTGGACTGGAGCCGCACGAAAGCGTGGAGCGAAGGCGGCTACTACGCCCGCGTCTTCTTCAACGTGCAGGGGCGGGAGCCCGACGGTGTCATCCGGCCGGACGAATACGAAGACTTCCTGGCCGGGATGCGCGCCCGGCTCGAGCAGCTGCCGGACGATCGCGGCAATCCGATGGGCACGCTGGTCTTCCGTCCGCGTGACGTCTACCACGAAGTGCGCAACGTCGCGCCCGACCTCATCGCGCATTTCGGGGCGCTCTACTGGCGTGCGATCGGGGGCGTCGGCTACGACGCGCTGCACGTGCAGGAGAACGACACCGGCCCCGATGACTGCAACCACGCGCAGTTCGGCGCGTTCCTGCTCGCCGCCCCCGGCGTGCCCGTGCGCGGCGAGGTCGAAGGACTGCGCCTGCTCGACATCGCGCCGACGCTGCTCGACCTCGTCGGCGTCGAGACGCCGCCGACGATGCAGGGACGCTCGTTGCTGCAGCACGCGGCACAACACTGACGGACGTGCCGGCTTGCCGGGCTGGTGGGGCGCGCAATCGCGCCAACGCCTCCGGCCGTCGCCAGGAGCCGGCGCCACCAGCGGAGCGGAGGAGCCGCATGCCCATTCATCGTCGCACGTTCATCAAGACGGGGGCCGCCTGTGCGCTCGGTGTGTTTACAGATCGAGCGACTCTGTGGGCCGACGGCTTCCGCGTCGGTTCGGCGCGCGATACCAGCGGCTACGCCGCCACCCGCCAGGCGATCGAATATGCCGGCGACTGGCCGGCGGCGCGCATCGCGGGCCGGCGTGTCATCATCAAGCCGAACCTGGTCGCCGCGCTTCCTTCGTCAACGGGCGCCACGACCGACCCCGAGGTCACGCGCGCCGTCGTGGATCTCGCGCTCGAGAGCGGCGCGCGCGACGTGTTGATCGTCGAGAGCGGGGCGAGGGGGGCGAACTTCTCGCCGTGCGGATACGACTTCTTTGCCAGCTACGACCCGACGGAGCGGGTCCGCCTGGTCGATCTCGGCAACGAGCCCGTGGCGCTGGCCCCGGTGCCCGGAGGAGGACTGGCTTACGCGGCGATCCAGGTGCCCGAGGTGGTGCTGGATCGGCAGGCGGTCTACATCAGCGTGGGAAAGATGAAGATGCATGCCGAGACGCTGGCAACGTTGTCCACCAAGAATCAGTTCGGCCTGCCGGCGGTGGATCGCTACCCCTCGCTCTCGCGTCCGCCGGGGCGTTTCGCGATGCACGAGCGCGGCCTCCCTCAGGCCATTGTCGACATCAACATGGTGCGGCCAGTGAGCTATGCCGTCGTCGACGCCATCGTCGGGATGGAGGGCTTCGGGCCCGCGCTCGGCTCGGCGGTGCCGATGAACCTCGTCCTCGCCGGCGCCAACAGCGTTGCGGTCGATCGCGTGGCGCTGTGGGCCATGAACGTCGATCCGGCCGGTGTCAGGCACCTGGTGCTCGCGTCGCGCGCCGGCCTTGGTCCCGCGGACCTCGCCGCGATCACCATCGCCGGCGACGCCATCGAGCAGCGGGCGTTCGCGCCGCCGCCCATTCTCTCGCCCATCATCGAGTACCCTCACGTGTTCCCCGCCGTATTCGCGCCCGCGTTAGGCCAGTCGACCACGGCCCGCAGCTGGTATTACGACACGGTGGTGCGCGAAATCGACGTGCTCGAGCTGCACGAGGATTCCACGGCCGTCCGCGTCGTTCGCACGCTGGCGCCACTGGCGACCCGCGCCGGCGGCATCGAGTCGTTCTCCTGGGATGGACGCGACAGCGACGGCATGCTCGTTTCCCCCGGCCGGTATGCCATTCACGTACGTGCCTATAACTCACGCGTGCCGGCGCCCCCTGCCGACGGCGTTGGCTGGGTGTACGCACTTTGAAGCAGACGGAGGGTCGGCATGCCAATCAGTACGAAATGGGCCGCAACAGTCGTGGTCGCGGCAACCGTGTTTGCGGGGGGGCCGGATGCGCGTGCCGTAGAATCGTTGCTGCTCTTTCCAATCAGCCCCGCCGATCTTCCCGTCGGCACGACCATCTTTTTCAAGGCAGCGCCCGCCAGCGCTGACGCCCACGTCTTTCGGTTCCGCGTCGGCACTGCCGGAGGGGCCTCGAGCGTCGTGCGTGACTTCGCGCCACGCTCATACCTCGACTGGACGCCCATGGACGACGGGGCGTTCGACATCGAGGCGACCGCGCGCAACCTGGTGACCGGCGACATCACCACGGCGGCCATCACGTACACGGTGAGCTCGCGCGTGACGGCGGGGACGCCGGTGGTGTCACCGACGCGGCATCCGCTGGTGGCTCTGTACAGCGCGCCGCCATGTGAGACGGGATTGATCCGCGTCCGCTACTCGGTGAACCCGGGAGGACGCGAACAGGCCACCCCGTTCAAGCTGTGCCGCCCCGGGCGCAGCGTCAACTTCCACGTCGCCGGATTGTACGCAGATACCCCGTATCTCCTCCGGCACGAGATCGTGGCGGGCGACACGACGATGGGCCCGACGCTGACACATCGCACGCCGGTCGTGACAGCGGTCATGCCGCCAACCCTCGTGTTGAACCCGCACGACGACCCAGGCGGTGCCGTGGAAGGCATCGTACTGCACGGGACTCTGGCCGACGATGTGCGGAAGACCGCCACGTTCGCGACCGACCTCGAAGGACGGGCTCTCTGGTACTACGACAAGTCGATGTTCGGGTGGCAAGTCGGCTCGCATATCCTCCGTCCGCTCCCCGGCGGCAACCTGTTGATGAGCAATGGCGAAAACGGGGTGGCGTGGCAGATGCTGCGCGAGATGGACATTGCCGGCAACTCGATTCGTGAAACGACGGTCCCGCGCGTGAACGAGCAGCTGGCGGCGCTCGGGCACGACCCCGTCACGGCGCTGCACCACGACGCCCTGCGACTGCCGAATGGCCGCATGCTGGTCCTCGGGAGCGTCGAGCGCCTGCTCACCGGGGTCCAGGGACCGGGCACCGTAAACGTGCTCGGCGACATGCTCATCGAGCTCGACTCGGAGTGGCAGGTCACCTGGGCCTGGAACGCGTTCGACCACCTCGACCCCAGGCGGGCCGCGGTGCTCCGTGAGACGTGCACCGGACCCCTCGACGGGTGCCGGCCGCTCACGCTGGCGCCCCGCGCCAACGACTGGACGCACACCAACAGCATCGCGTATTCGCCCGCCGACGGAAACGTGCTGCTGTCGGTGCGCAACCAGGACTGGATCGTCAAGGTCGACTATCGCGACGGGACTGGCACCGGCGCGATCGTCTGGCGCCTCGGCAAGGACGGCGACTTCTCACTGGCGGGTAACAACGACAGACTGTGGTTCTCGCACCAGCACGACGTGAGCGTCGACTCCGCCAACACGCTGCTGCTCTACGACAATGGCAACGCACGGTGCAGGCTGACGCCCCCGCCGTGCCAGAGCCGCGGGCAGATCCTCCAGATCAACGAGTTGCTGCGGACGGCGACTCTCCGGATGAACGTGGGGCTCGGTCACTACGCCCGGGTGGTGGGCAGCGCACAGCGCCTGGCGAACGGCAACTACCATTTCGGGTCCGGGTGGGTGTACCCGGGTCCGCACAGCGAGGCCCTGGAGGTGTCCCCCGTCGGCGGCGTCACGTACCGGCTGGCGGCAGCGTCGATCACCTACCGATCGTGGCGCATGCGGGACTTGTACACACCGTAGCGATATCGCGGACCGTTACGACATCAGGTTCGAGATGAGCACATCGATGGCTCCGCGGGCGAGCGCCTGCGGCGCGCACTCGACGATCCAATCAGTGGTGTCCGGGGCGGCGCCGCATCCGTCCGTGCGGCTGCGGATCGACTGAAGGGCGGCAATTGCGCCAGCGACGTCGCCGGCCGCGACCCGCGCTTCGACTGCGTCGAGCGCGGCCAGCAGCGCGGCCCGCGTGAGGAGGGGGGCGGCCGGATGAACGCGCTCAGCGCAAACGCGCCGATGACGGCCTGTGCCTGCTCGATATCGCGCCGGTCGGGGATCCCGTCGTTGTCGTCGTCGTCGTCGCACGCGTCCCCGAGCCCGTCGCCGTCGGCGTCTCCCTGGTCGGCGTTGCCCGCGAAGGGGCAGTTGTCACACGCGTTGACCAGCGCGTCGCCGTCGGGATCGCCGCCGCACTCGAGACGCGCAGTCGCGCGGTAGGCGAATCCCGCCAGGTATGTCCCTGAACCGGGCAGCGTCTGTCCGCGGCGCGACCAGAGCACCTGCGCCGTGACGGTGTCGGCAGCCGCCGACCAGCTGCGCACTTCGACACGACGCAGCGGTGGCAGCCGCGTGTCCGCGATCCGGCCGCCCTGTCGATAGTTTGCGTCCTGGGGAACGGCCGCGCCCGACGCATCGGTCAGCGCCACCGAGACGTCGACCACGCGGCAGCCGGCCGGAACGGCGATGGTGACTGGCTCTTCGTGCTGTGTCCGGACGTCCCCAGGTGTCGCAAATGGCGGGTTCGCCGGCACGATACGCACCGGTCCCTCGGCAGAGGGAGCCGCCGCGAGTCTCGGATATGAACCCCAGCGATCGATGACGTGCTGCGCGATCCCGCCTGCCGACGCGATTTGACGAAACGCGACGGCCGCGGGTGTTTCGATCCGTTCCTGGTACCCAGGTACGGCTGGGTCGAGCTCGCGCGGCGCGACCGGCGTGACTGTCTGCCCTGCCAGCAAGCGGGGCCGCTCCTCCGCATTCAACCTGACCGAGTACAGCCCGAACTTGGCGCGCGTGTCGTAGCCGTCGCGCCACTCGTAGTTGTCCACCAGCGACCAGTGAAAGTAGCCGCGAACCGGCACGCCTTCGGCGATCGCCTGCAGGACCATCTGCAGGTGCGACACGATCGCCGGAGGCCGCTTCGACAACGTGCACATGCGCCCCATCTCCGCGCTTTCTGCCACGCCGTGCTCGGTGACGATGACCGGAAGGCGGTAGCGTCCCCAGAGATCGCGCAGGACGTTCAGGAGCCCCTCGGGATCGATCTCCCATGGCCCCCGCGCGAAGGCCTCGGCCGGATACTCGGACGCCGGGCGTCCCTGCCGCGCGTTGCTGAGCAGCACCGAGTTGCGGATGCCGCCCGTCTGCCTGTCGCCGAGTGGCGGATTCGCTCCGCCGAGGGGCGATGCCAGGCTCACGCCTGTCAGGTGGTAGTTGAGTCCGACGAAGTCGAGGGTCGACGTCGCGTGCGGCTCGACGTTGCACGTGTAGTCGATGTCGGTGTCCCAGCAGACCATGCCGGGGATCCTCGACGCCGGCGGCGGAACCGGGAAATCGCCCGTGTCGTAGACGGGCGCGAGCGCGTCGAGGAACTGCTTGTGAAACACGTAGTCCCAGTCACGCGCGTCCAGATCGTCGGCGGTCCCGGGCCGCGCCGGGTAGATCGGCTTGACGTTGTGCACGAAACCGACCAGCGCGGCGGCGCCGTCGCCGTCGGCGTCGACGATGTCGCGCAGCTTGATCGCGAAGTAGGCCTGGCGGTGGGCGTGGATCATCGTGTTGATCACACGGACAAACAGGTCCCAGCGGCCAGCAAGGCCGGGAGGCCACGCGCCGGACACGTAACCGCCCGCCGCCTGGCCGACCGGCTCGTTGAGCGTCGTCCAGAGGTCCACGCGGCTGCCGAGCGCCCCCGCCACGCGCACCGCATATTCGGTGAACTGGGTCACGATGGCCGGGTCGGCCCAGCCCGCCCGGGCCGCAGCGTCATCGGGATGGTGCAGCCACGTCGGCAGCGTGAAGTGATGCAGCGTCACGAGCGGTTCCATGTGCCGGCTGCGGATGCGATCGAGCACCTCGCGGTAGTAGGCGATCGCTGCCTCGTCGAAGACATCGCGCCGTGGCTCGACGCGGCTCCATTCGATCGACAGGCGGTAGGCGTTGATGCCGAGACGCTGCGCGCGATCGAGATCGGCGTCGAAGGTTGCGAGGTCTCCATGCCGTACGGCTTCGCCGGCGTGCGGCATGCCAGGACGCGACTCGAAGAGCGTCCAGTCATTCTGCGTCCCACCCTCGACTTGATGCGACGAAGTCGCAACGCCGAGCAGGAATCCCTGGGGAAAGCTCCCGGTGAGCGTGAAATCGGCGGGCACCGTGTCGGTCGTTTGCCCAGCAACCAGTTGCGCTG
>DATDHP010000124.1:0-18377 GCA_036521515.1 Vicinamibacterales bacterium | reverse complement strand
CGGAGCAGTCCTTCGCGGCGCGCCGCTTCGCGATAGAGATCCTCCGCGTTGCTCTGCGCAAACGGTACCGCTCCCATCGACAGACACAGCACGGCCGCAAGGACCCACGCCCCTGCGTTCCGGTTCGTGCACGGGTTACCGCAGCTGCGCATCCACTTCCTCGAAGTACCCGCGGTCCACCAGCACCTCGCGCGGCTTGCCGCCCGTCCCGGGCGACACCAGCCCCTCGGCTTCCATCATGTCCACGAGGCGCGCGGCGCGGCTGAACCCGATTCGCATCTTGCGCTGCAGGTATGAGATCGAGACCTGACCGCTGCTCACCACGATGCGCGCCGCTTCGTCGTACAGCTCGTCCTTCTCGAACTCGATCGCGCCGGCGCCGGTCTTCTCGTCTTCGTCGGTAATCGTGCTGTCGAACACCGGCTTGCCCTGTTTCCGGAGGAAGCTCGCCAGGCGGGCGCTCTCCTGCTCGGAGATGTAAGGCCCGTGGAGGCGGATGCATCGTGACGAGGCTGGCGGCAGGAAGAGCATGTCGCCCTTGCCCAGCAGCTGCTCGGCACCGTTGCCGTCCAGAATCGTCCGCGAGTCGATCTTCGACGACACGCGGAACGAGATGCGGGACGGCAGGTTGGCCTTGATGAGGCCCGTGATGACGTCCACCGACGGCCGTTGCGTCGCGAGGATCAGGTGGATGCCGACGGCGCGCGCCATCTGGGCCAGCCGGGCGATCGACTCCTCGACCTCGTTGCTCGCCACCATCATCAGGTCCGCGAGCTCGTCGATCACCACGACGATGAACGGCAACGACTTCGGCGCTTCCGGGTCCGCCGCCGCGGCCGCCCCACGCTCCTGCAGCACCAGCCTGACGTTCCGGTTGTACTGCTCGATGTTGCGGACGCCTTCGGCCGCGAGCGTCTTGTACCGCTCTTCCATCTCGCGCACCGCCCAGACCAGCGCGTTCGACGCCTTCTTGGGATCGACGACAACCGGGGTGAGCAAGTGCGGGATTTCCTCGTACATGCCGAGCTCGAGCCGTTTGGGGTCGATCAGGATCATCCGCACGTCGTCCGGGGTCGCCCGGTACAGGATGCTCGTCAGCATCGCATTCAGGCCGACCGACTTGCCCGTCCCCGTGGACCCGGCGATGAGCAGGTGCGGCATCGTGGCGAGGTCGGTGACGTACGGCTCGCCGTGGATCGTCTTGCCGAGCGCCAGCGTGAGCTTCGACGGCGAGCGTTGGTACGCGTCCGATTCGAGCAACTCACGCAGCGAGATGGCTTCGCGGCTGGGATTCGGGATCTGGATGCCCACGGTCGACTTGCCCGGGATACGCTCGATGAGGACGGATTCGGCCTTCATGGCGAGACACAGATCGTCTGAGAGTCCCGTCACCTTGCTGTACTTCACGCCGGCTTCGGGCTTGAACTCGAACGTCGTGACGACCGGTCCCGGGTGAATCTGGGCGACCTGTCCCTCGACCGAGAACTCGCGGCACTTCTCTTCCAGCTGGCGGGCCGCGTCCATCAGCTCGCGTTCATCGATCTTGCGCTCGGCCTTCGGCGCATCGAGGAGCGACGGCGGAGGCAGCGTGAACGCCCCCAGTCGGCGCGGCGCCGCCTTGACCGGCTCAGGCTCCGGCAACAGGCTGGGCGTGGCGTCCCCACGCCGGCGCGCGACCACGGGTGGGGTGCTGCCGCGCGGTGTGCTGCCCTCGGGCTTCGCCTGTTCAGTTTCGCCTCCGTCTTCCTTTGCTCTGCCCCCCTCCGCCTTCGGATCCCCGATCCCCGATCCCCGATCCGCTTCTCCCTTCAGCTTCTTCGTGTGCTTCGCAATGACTTCCCGTCGCTCGCGGTCCTTCCGCCGGTGCTCGAGCCATGTTCGGAAGCGGCCGATCCCCCGCGCCGAAAGATCGCGCGAGTTCTGGCTCACATCGTCGAACATGCGCCCGAACGAGAATTGCGTCGACAGAATCACTGACAGGATGATCAGCGTCAGCAGGACGATGATGGAGCCGGTGCGATTGAGGTAGTCGGCGAAGGTGCCGCCAAGCCACGTGCCGACCGAGCCGCCGGCATGAAAGGGCTTGCCGGCGACGTCGGTGCTGCCGAAGGCGAGGCTCAGGAAGGAACTGGTGCAGCCGAACAGCAGCGTGACGCCCACCATCTTCGTGCAGGCGGCATCCGGCGCCTGGCACCAGAAGTAGTGCCAGCCCATGATGGCAATGACTGCCGGCATCAGGTATGAGGCATAGCCGAACAGCTGGAATGACAGCTCGGCGAGGAACGCGCCAACGCGCCCGACAAAGTTCGCCGGCGGCCGGCCCGCCTCCGTGGTGAAGAACCACACCGGGTCGGTCGGCTCGTAGGTGACGAGCGCGATCAGCCAGATCAGCGCGAGCGCGAAGAGCGCCACGCCGAGGAACTCGCTGATTCGCCGCGAGAAGGTGGACGCGCCCATCCTTACTGAACCCTCCCTTCCGTCTGCTCACCCGCGGGGGCTGAAGCCCCCGCGCTACGAGTCCATAAAGGGTACGTCGCGGGGGGGCTTCAGCCCCCGCGTGGGCACTAAACTTCCATCAGCACTGGAAGCACCAGCGGCCGCCGTCCGCTGCGCTTCTTGAAAAAACGCCGCAGCTCGACCCGCAGCTTCTCCGTCATCAGCCCCTGGTCGGTCCGTTCCTCGAGGCTCGAGGCCTCGATGCATTCCGCGATCACGTCGCAGGCATCATCGAAGATTGAGCTGTCCCCTTCGCTCACCACGAAGCCGCGGGTGACAACCTCGGACTTGCCGGCCAGCGTGCCAGTCGCCCGGCTGATCGCGACGACCGCCACCACGACGCCGTCGCCGGCAAGGTGCCGCCGATCGCGCAGCACTTCGTCAGCCACTTCGCCGGTGCGCGTCCCGTCAATCAGCACCCGGCCCGTGGGCGCCTTGTCCGCGATGCGGGCGCCATGCCTGTCGAACTGGATGATGTCGCCGTCCTGCGCGAGCAGGACCTGGACCGTGCGATCGGTGCTGCCCATGACCCGCTTGGCCATGCGCGCGTGCTCGGCCAACTGCCGGTACTCGCCATGGACCGGCACGAAGTACCGCGGCCGGACGAGCGAGAGGATCAGCTTCAGCTCTTCGGCGCTCGCGTGCCCCGACACGTGCACGTGCTTCAGGCTGTCGGTGATCACCGTGCTGCCGCGGCGTGCGATATGGCTCATCGTCCGGGCGATCGCCTTCTCGTTGCCCGGGATGGCACGGGCGGAGAAGACGACCGTGTCGTCCGGCCCGAGCTTGACGTAGCGGTGGTCGTCGATGGCGATGCGCGGCAGCGCCGCCTGCGGCTCCCCCTGCGACCCGGTGGTGAGGCACAGCACGTCCTGCGACGCGTAATTCTGCACGTCCATATCGCGGATCTGCGCCCCGGACGGAATCCGAAGGAAGCCCAGGCGCTGCGCGATCTCGGCGTTCTGGATCATGCTGCGCCCCACGAAGGCGACCTTGCGGTCGAACTGCGCGGCGAGATTGACCAGCACCTGCATGCGGTAGATGCTCGACGAAAAGGTCGCCACCACGAGCTTGCCGTGCGTGCTGGTGAAGATTTCCTCGAACGCCTCGATGACCTCGATCTCGGGTCCCGTGAAGCCGCGGCGATCGACGTTCGTGCTGTCCGCAAAGAGCGCGAGCACACCCTGCGCGCCGAGCTCGGCGAAGCGGTGCAGGTCGAAGTGCTCGCCGTCGATAGGGGTCTGATCGATCTTGAAATCCCCCGTGTGCACGATCGTCCCGGCCGGGCAGGTGATGGCGAGCGCTACGCAGTCCGGCATGCTGTGCGTGACCCGGATGAACTCGATGACGAGCGGCCCGATGGTCACCCTGTCCCGCGGCCGGATCGGCTTGAGGCGATCCTCGGCGTCGATGCCGTGCTCCTCGAGCTTCGGCTCGATCAGCGCAAGGGTCATCGCCGTGCCGTAGACCGGTCCGGTGAAGAGGGGCAGCACGTAGGGGACGCCGCCGATGTGATCCTCGTGGCCGTGCGTCAGCACGAGCGCCTTCACCTGGTCGCGACGTGCCTCGACGTAAGCAAGGTCCGGCACGATCAGGTCCACGCCAAGCTGATCGGGCTCCGGGAACATGACGCCGGCATCGACGAGGATGGTCGTCTCCTCCCACGAGATGGCCATCATGTTCATGCCGAACTCGCCGAGGCCTCCGAGAGGAACGACCTCGAGCGTGGCCGGAGACACGACCGGTACGGGGGACTGATTCATGCGGAGCCCAGCACACGGAACGAATTGTCGCCCGCGGCGGCCACCCTGGCAGGTGGTCAGGCGGGAATCAGGCCGCTGGGAGCGCCTGAAAAAGGGGAAGGGTCACGCTGCGAAAAAAAACTATAGCACAGCCTTCGACAGCCGCGCGATTTCGGCGACGGTCAGCGCCTCGGGTCGCCTCGACTCGTCAAGTCCTGCGCGCTCAAGCAGTTCCGGTGCGGACTGCCCGAGCGATGACGCCACGGGCTTGAGGGCGTTGCCGAGCGTCTTCCGGCGCTGGAGGAACACGCCACGGACGATGCGTTCAAAGGTCGCACGGTCGCCCACGTCGGCCGCGGGCGGATGAAACCTCAGGCGCACGACGGCCGATGTCACCCTCGGTGGCGGCCGGAATGCGCCCGGTGGCAGCGTGAGCATCCGGTCGACATCTGCGACGAGCGCCACCTGGATCGCCAGCGTGCCGTACTCGGACGTCCCGGGTTGCGCCACCAGACGGTCCGCGACTTCTTTCTGAAGCATCAGCGTGGCGTCGCGGAATCGGTGGCCGTCGCGTGCCGCGTCCAGCAGCTTGAACAGGATGGGAGACGAGACGTTGTAGGGGAGGTTGCCCACGACTCGCGCCGGCAGCGGCGTGTCCTGGAGCAGGTCGTCGAGGCTCACCTCGAGGAAATCGGCATGCACGACACGGACGTTGGGCGGCACCTCTGCCGGGAGGCTCGCGGCGAGATCGCGGTCGATCTCGACCGCGATGACCTCGTGGACGCGTGGGGCAAGCGGCCTGGTCAGCGCCCCGCGGCCCGGGCCGATCTCGAGAAAGGTGTCGTCCGGCGAGGCGTCGAGCGAGGCGATGAGCTTGTCGACCCAGGGCTTCTCGAGGAAGTGCTGTCCGAACCGCTTGCGCGGTCGAGGTTTCGTCGCTTCCCGGGCGATGCCCGATCCCCGATTCCCGATCCCCGACCCCCGTCGTCTACTCATCGTCCTCGAGAGACTCCTCGCCCCTCCAGTACTTTTCCTCGATCTCCTCGATTTCCTCCTCGCTCATGCCGAAGTAGTGGCCGACCTCGTGGATGAGCGTCTCGCCAATGACGGCGCGGATTTCGTCCTCGTCCTCGCAATCCTCTTCGATCGGCCGCTGGAAGATCGTGATGCGGTCGGGAAGCGCGTTGCCGAACGCCCACGATCGTTCCGGGAGCGGCGTGCCCTGGTAAAGGCCGTAGAGCGAATCGGGCGGCTCGATCTCCATCTCGTCGAGCAGCTCGTCGCTCGGCTCGTCCTCGACCACCAGCGCCAGATTCTTCATCTCGCGCCGGAAGCGCTTCGGGATCAGGGTGACGGCCTCGGCGACGAGGCGTTCGAACTGCGCGCGGTTCATTGTTCAAGGCCCAGGGCCCAAGGCTCAAGCGCTCAATTCTTACTCGATCCTTGCGCTTTGCGTCTTGGGCCTTGTGCCTTTCGCTTCTTCCCGTCGAGCGCGGCCTTTGCCGGCCCGAGAAGTCGATAGTAGTCGCAATCCCTGCGAACCGAGCACTTCGGGCACAGTGGCTTCGGCCGGCAGACGCGGCGGCCGTGCAGGATCTGGACGTCGGACGCCAGCGTCCACATCGCCGGCGTCAGCGCCCTGGTGAGCTGCCGCTCCACGTCCTCCGGATCGTCGCTCGACACGATGCCGATGCGATTCGCCACACGCAGCACATGCCGGTCCACTGGCAGCCCCGGCACACCGAGCGCGTGACCGAGAACCACGTTCGCCGTCTTGCGGCCGACGCCGGGCAGCGCGATGAGCTTGTCCATGTCGGCCGGCACGTCGCCGCGATGCTCGGCGACGAGCTTTTGCGCCATGCCGATGAGCGCCTTCGATTTCTGGCGGAAGAAGCCAGTAGAGACGATCTGCGGCTCGAGCTCGCCAGGTGCCGCTTGTGCCAGCGCGCGCGCGTCCGGATAGCGCGTGAACAACGCCGGCGTCACCATGTTCACGCGGACGTCGGTCGACTGTGCGGAGAGGATCGTTGCGACGAGCAGCTCGTACGCATTCCGGTAGTGCAGCTCGGTATCGGCGTTCGGATGCTGCGTTGCCAGCGTTTCGATGATGCGACGGATGGTGGCGGGAGATTTCATGCAATGCAAAATGCAAAACGCAAAATTCAAATGCAAACACTACCTGCGGCCCGGCGCCCCCCCCGCAGTCCGAATTTGCCTTTTTGCCTTCTGCATCTCGCATTTCGATTTTGCATTTTGCATTACGAGGTTCAGTGAACCGGTCCCTTCGTCCAGCCGACGTTGGAATACGACTCCGAGAAGACTCGCATGTGCTCCTGCAGCGCCGCGACCAGATTAGGCAGGAACTGCACCGGCACGACCACGCGCGCGCGCACGGGCGCCCGGACGACGTGGTGGGCCTCGGCTTCCTTGACTTCCTTCTCCGACAACGGCATCACCTCGCAGAAGGTGAGCGTGAAGTCGAACGGCGTGTGCGCGATCGAGCAGAAATTCGCGTAGATGCGCGGTTCGCCGGGCTGTTCGTCGGGGATGATGGTGAAGTTGATCTGCTTCCGGTCGTCGGGCTTGTCGCTCATGGCGATCCTTGTCAGCCGCGGCCGGCCGCTGGCAGCTGGCAGCTGGCGTGATTGAGTGCCTACTGCCGGCGACCTGCCGGCTGTGGGCTGCCTGCTGCCAGCTTCTTCAATATTTCCTCATCACTCCCACGACCACTCCCTGGACCTGCACCTGGTCCGGGGCCACCATGATCGGCTGCATCATGGGGTTCGCCGGCTGGAGGCGGACCATGCCGTTCTCGCGGTAGAACTTCTTCAGCGTGACGTCATTGCCGCCGACGAGTGCGATGACCATCTCGCCGTTGTCCACCGACTTGCGATCCTCGATGATGACGAAGTCGCCGTCGCGAATCTGCTCGTCGATCATCGAGTCGCCCTTCACGCGCAGGACGTAGCTCTCGCGCTTGCCGACCAGGCCCTCGGGGACGGCGATTGTTTCGCTGCTCGCCACGGCTTCGATGGGCGACCCGGCAGCGACAAATCCGAGGAGCGGAAGCTCGAGCGCCCGTCCGCCCACGCGCGTGGGAACCAACTCGACCGAGCGGCTTCGGTTCCACGCGCGACGGATGAACCCTTTCTCCTGGAGGTTCGTCAGGTGCTTGTGGACAGTCGCCAGCGACGAGAGGTTGAAGCGCCGGCCGATCTCTTCGAGGCTGGGCGCATACCCTTGCTGCGCGATGAACTCGTTCAGGTAATCAAGAATCTCACGCTGGCGTTTGGTGAGCGGAAGCACGGCCCCTCCTTTTCGCCCTGTTCAGCAGAGGTGGGTGACTATATGCGAACAGAAGGCGAAAATCAAGAAGGATGCTACACTCGACAAGCTGGTGTTCCAAGCCTGAGTTCCAATACTCGAGCCCCAGAACCGCAGGGGTTGATCTTCTATTTGAGCTTTGAGCCGCGAGCCGTGTGCATTACGTAGTTCTGTGAGGCGAATCATGCCCTTCCGTTCACGTCGAATCGGCGCGGGTCTGTTGGTATGCGCGGCGCTCGTCCCGCTGCAAGCGGCGACCGTTTCGCGTCAGAACGCCGACGCGTTCGCGCAAAAGATCGTCCAGATCCAGCAGCAGGGCAGCCAGGCCCTGTCCGGCGACCGCCGCAGCACTGCGCAGCGGCGCACGGCGGTCACCGAGGACGAGCTCAACTCCTGGTTCGCGTACCGTGCGCAGCCGGTGTTGCCCGCCGGCGTGACACAGCCGCAGATCACGATCGTGGGCGAGGGCAAGGTGGCGGGGCAGGCCACCGTCGATCTCGAGGCGATCGGAAAGCGCCGCAGCACCGGCGGGACGTTCGATCCGTGGAGCTACCTCGGAGGACGCGTCCCCGTCACGATCAACGGCATCCTCCACACGCAGAACGGCCGCGGCCGGTTCGAGGTGCAGAACGCCGAAGTATCCGGCGTTTCGGTGCCGACGAACCTGCTGCAGGAGCTGGTCAGCTACTACTCGCGAACCCCTGACAATCCCGGCGGCATCAGCCTGGATGAGGCGTTCGAGCTGCCGGCCAACATCGACAAGATCGAGGTCGGGCAGGGGCAGGCGGTGGTCATTCAATAAGGCACAATGCGCAATGCACAATGCTCAATGACAGACGCGAGGCCGGGTGAGTTTCGCGTTGGCATTGAGCATTGAGCATTGGGCATCGTGCATTGGCCATTGATTTCCTCCAAACCCCCCTCCAGTTCCTGAAAGGCGTCGGCCCGCGGAAGGCCGCGGATCTCAAGCGCGCCGGGCTCGTCACCGTCGAAGATCTCCTCTATCGACTGCCGTTCCGGTATGAAGACCGGAGCCGCATGCAGCCAGTTGCCTCGCTGCGTCCAGGCAACAGGGCTGCCGTCCTCGGCGAGATCAAGAGCGCGCATCTTGCGACGACCCGGCGGCGCGGGTTCACGATCTTCCATGCGGTCATCGGCGATGCGAGCGGCGCCATCAGGTGCACGTGGATGAACCAGAAGTTCCTCGCCGACATCCTCAAGCCGCACCTGCAGGTCGTCATCTTCGGCGACGTGAAGCTCGACTCGTCGGGCCTGCACTTCATGAACGCCGAGTTCGAGCTCATCGCCGACGATCTCTCCGGTGTGCACACCGGACGGATCGTTCCGTTCTACGAGAAAACGGGGATGGTCACGCCCAATATGCAGCGCAAGCTCGTGCGGCAGGCGCTCGACGACCTGCCGTCGGAGGTCGCCGACGTGCTGCCGGCCGAGCTGCGGGCGCGACTTCAGCTGATGCCGCGGCGCGCGGCGCTGCCCGATGCCCACTTTCCGCCCAACGAGCTGTCGGTCGAGCGGCTCAACGCATTCCGCACGCCCGCCCAGCAACGGCTCATCTTCGAGGAGTTCTTCCTCTACCAGATCGGCCACGCGTGGCGGCGGCATGCGACGAGCACCGAGCTGAAGCCGTTCGTGCCGAGGGTGGACGACCGGATCCGCGCGGCCGCGGCGAGAGTTCTCCCCTTCAAGTTGACGCCCGGGCAGCGGCACGCGGTCAAGGAAATCGTCGACGACATGCGGCAGCCGCAGCCGATGCATCGGCTGCTGCATGGCGACGTCGGGGCCGGCAAGACCATCGTCGCGCTGCTGGCCGCGATCGTGGCGATGGAGAACGGCCTGCAGGCCGCCTTCATGGCGCCCACCGAGATCCTCGCCGTGCAGCATTACGGCAACATCGCGCGGCTGCTGTCCCAGTCGCGGTTCCGCGTCGACCTGCTCACGGGGAGCACGCCAGGGCTCCAGAAGCACACGCTGCACGCGCACATCGAGCGCGGCACGACCAACCTGATCGTCGGGACGCACGCGCTGGTGCAAGAGAAGATCAGGTTCAACAAGCTCGGCCTCGTCGTCATCGACGAACAGCACCGGTTTGGCGTGGCGCAGCGCGCCGCCCTGAGGGCGAAAGGGCTGCGGCCCGATGTGCTGCTGATGACGGCGACACCGATTCCGCGGACGCTGGCGCTGACCGACTACAGCGAGCTGGACGTGTCGAAAATCCCGGACCTGCCGCCGGGGCGCAAGCCGGTGAAGACCTGGGTGAAGCCCGAGTCGCGCCGCGACGAGATCTACCAGCTGATTCGCGAGCAGCTCGACGCCGGCCGGCAGGCCTACATCATCTATCCGCTCGTCGAAGAGTCCGAGAAGATCGACCTCAAGTCGGCCACGGAAATGGCGGACCACCTGCAGGCGGAGGTATTTCCCGCGTACCGCGTCGCCTTGCTGCACGGGCGCATGAAGCAGGATGCGAAGGATCGCGTGATGCACGCATTCGCCGCGGGGCAGATCCACGTCCTGGTCTCGACGACCGTCGTCGAAGTCGGAGTAGACGTGCCCAACGCGTCCATCATGGTGGTCGAGCATGCCGAGCGTTTCGGGTTGTCACAGCTCCACCAGCTTCGAGGCCGCGTCGGCCGCGGCCAGTGGGAATCGCACTGTGTGCTGTTGTACCAGGCGCCGTGGACCGACGACGCACGGGAGCGCCTGAAGGCGATGGCGTTCAGCCACGACGGGTTCGCTATCGCGGAGCGGGACCTCGAACTGCGCGGGCCCGGCGACTTCTTCGGCACCCGCCAGTCGGGTCTGCCAAGGCTCCGGACAGGAGACCTGGTACGCGACCGCGACATCATGGAATCCGCCCACGCCGAAGCGCGCTGCCTCGTGGACGAGGGCGGCCTGAGCGCAGAGCTGCTCACGTTCGTGCAGCAGCGCTGGCAGGAGCAGTTCGGCTTGATCGAAGTCGGGTGATCTTCCGCCTGAAGGCGGAAGCCACAGGCGATTGAGAGGGTCACGGTAATCTGATCCTGTGGCTTCCGGCTTTGGCCGGAAGATCAGATCTGTGCGCATCATCGCCGGAAAGTTCAAGGGACGCCGCCTCAAGGCACCGACGTGGGAGGGCCTTCGACCCAGCTCGGACAAGCTGCGGGAGACGCTCTTCAACATCCTCGCGCCGCGGATCGAGGGCGCGCGCGTGGTCGATGGGTACGCGGGCACCGGGGCAGTCGGCATCGAGGCGATCAGCCGCGGGGCCGCGCACGTGTCATTCGTGGAACGGAATCGCCGCGCGACCGCCCTGATCGAGCAGAACCTCGCGGTGTGCGGCGTGCGGCAGGGCTATACTATTCACTGTGGCGACGTCGTCTCCGCGCTGCGCCGGCTTCCCCCCGACACGCGCTTCGACGTGATCCTGCTGGATCCGCCGTATGACGCCGACAACGTCGCGGAAGCGCTCGCCGCTGCGGCCGCCCGCCTGGCCAGCGCGGGCGTCCTGGTGCTCGAGCGCGCCACGCGCCGAGAGGCCGACGTGCCGGACGCGCTGACCCGCGTTCGGGACGTGAAGTCCGGCGACAGCACGCTGACATTCATGATGCGGAAGGATGGTACCGGTAGATGACGCGCGTCGGGCCGCCCGCTGGCCGCCTTGCCATCTTCCCCGGCTCGTTCGACCCACTGACGAACGGGCACGTGGACATCATTCTTCGCAGCGCGCACCTGTTCGAGCGGATCATCGTCTCGGTGCTCGTCAATGCCGAAAAAAAGCCGCTGTTCACGCCCGACGAGCGCGTGGCGATCATCCGCGAGGTGTTCCGGGAGTATCCCAACATCGAGGTGGACACCTTCGACGGCCTGCTCGTGGACCACGCGCGCCGCCGCCGCGCCAGCGCGATCGTGCGCGGATTGCGTGCCGTGTCGGACTTCGAGTACGAGTTCCAGATGGCCCTGATGAACCGGCATCTCGAGCCGACGCTCGAGACCGTCTTCATGATGCCGGCCGAACAGTACACCTATCTCAGCTCCCGCCTGATCAAGGAAGTGTTCAGCCTGGGCGGGGAAGTGCGCGGCCTGGTGCCAGCCGCGGTGGAAACCTGGATGCGACGTAAGCACGACGTCGGCGTGAAGACGTAGGAGTGAGAACGTAATGGGCATACTTGCACAGCGCATGGCGCAGGTGTCGGCCTCAGCCACGCTCAAGGCGGCGGCCGAGGCGGAGCGTCTTCGCCGCGCCGGGTTCAGCGTTGTCGACTTCACCGCGGGTGAGCCGGATTTTTCGACGCCGGAGCACGTGAAGGCCGCGGGCAAGGCGGCGATCGATGCCAATTTCACGCGGTATACGCCGGCCTCGGGTATCCCGGAGCTGCGCCAGGCGATCTGCACCCGCTACAAGGCGCAGTACGACATCGACGTGACGCCGGCCGAAGTGCTCGTCACCGTCGGCGGCAAGCAGGCGCTGTTCAACACCGCGCTCGCGCTCATCAACCCGGGTGACGAAGTCGTCACGCACGCGCCCTGCTGGCCGACCATTCCCGAGCAGGTGA
Source organism: Vicinamibacterales bacterium (assembly GCA_036521515.1). Classification (GTDB taxonomy): domain Bacteria; phylum Acidobacteriota; class Vicinamibacteria; order Vicinamibacterales; family UBA2999; genus Gp6-AA40. The sequence goes on along the minus strand of DATDHP010000124.1, from coordinate 6,265 downwards.
AGCTCGTGGGCGGCGTGCCCGTGATCGTGCAGACCCGCTCAGACGACGGCTTCACCGTGAATGCCGAACGGATGATTGCGGCCGTCACCCCGCGGACGAAGGCGATCATCGTCAATTCGCCGGCAAACCCGACCGGCGCGCTGGTTGACGAGGCCACGCTGTCCGCGATCACGGACGTGGCGGCGGCGCGCGGCATCTGGATGATCCTGGACCTCTGCTACGAGCAGCTGATCTACGACGCCGTGCCGCATAACCTGCCGCGCGTGTTGTTCGAGAGGCACCGCGATCGGACCGTCCTGGCCGGGTCGGCCTCGAAGTCATACGCCATGACGGGATGGCGCTGCGGCTGGACCATCGCGCCGAAGGAGCTGACGTCCGCCTTCAACATCATCCAGGGACAGTCAACGTCGAACGTCACCTCGATCACGCAGAAAGCGGTGCTGGCCGCGTTGACCAGCTCGCAGGACGCCGTCGCCGTCATGCTGAACGAGTACCGGGTGCGGCGTGACAACATTCACGCGTGGCTCACGGCGAACCCCTCGATCACGTGCGTGAAGCCGAAGGGGGCGTTCTATCTCTTCCCGGACATTTCGGGCCTGCTGTCACCCGAGGGGCTCAAGACCTCGGCTGACTTCGCGGAGGCGCTGCTCGAGAAGGCGCACGTCGCGGTGACGGCTGGCGAGGGGTTCGACGCTCCGGGCTACCTGCGCATTTCGTATGCGACGTCGATGGATCAGCTGCGCGAGGGTGCGACGCGGATCCTGCGATTCGCCGAGTCGCTCCAGCCGGCGCGCGCTTGAAACAAGCCGCGGAGACGCGGCGTCGCGAGGGAAGAGGCTTGGGCTTCTCCGCGTCTCCGCGCCTCCGCGGCCCGTGTGGGTGAATGTTCCCGCAACTACCCGGCGATTTCGTATCAAGGGTGTGTGAAGTGGTCGGACGTGATCACGTCCGGACCGATGCGGGCTCTCTCGCGGCCTACGGCGTCGATGCTCTCGGCACGGGCGCTCTTCCGGACGTCGTCGTCGTTCCCGCCGACACCACGGAAATCGCGGCCATCGCGCGGCTGTGTACGCAGGAGCGGATACCGCTGGTCGTCCGCGGTGCGGGCACGGGGTATACGGGCGGGGCCGTTCCCACCAGCGGCGGCGTGCTGCTCTCGATGGAGCGGCTGAACCGCATCCTCGAGATCGACGAAATCAACCTGCTGGCCGTCGTCGAGCCCCATGTCATCACGGCCGACTTGCAGCGCGCCGTCGAGCAGGTCGGCCTCTTCTATCCGCCCGACCCTGCGAGCCTTGAAAAGTCTTCCATCGGCGGTAACGTCGCGGAGTGCGCCGGCGGTCCGCGCGCGTTCAAGTACGGCACGACGAAACGGTATGTGCTGGCCCTCGAGGCCGTGCTTCCGACCGGCGAGATCATCAACACGGGCTCGAAGGCCGTCAAGAACGTTGCCGGGTACGACCTCACGCAGCTCCTCGTCGGGTCCGAGGGCACGCTGGCGATCATCACGAAGATCACGCTCAGGCTCGTCCCCGAGCCGCCTGCTCACGCGACGCTGCGAGCGACATTTGGCGGCATCCAGGGCGCGGTGGATGCGGTGTCGACGCTCATCCGGCGCCGCGTCGTGCCAGCGGCGATCGAGCTGATCGATTCCGACACCCTGCAGGCCATGCACGCGCATGCCGGCCGTGCCATCGCGCCGCCAGGCACCGGCGCGCTGCTCATCGTGGAGGCCGACGGCAGCGCGGCGGCCGTGGCCGAGGATATCGCCCGTGTCGAGGAGGCCTGCCGGGACAGCGGCGCAACGCAGATCGTCCGCGCCACCACCGAGTCGGAGCGCGAAGAGATCTGGTCGCTGCGGCGCCAGGGCTCGATGGCGCTCAGGGCCACCGGCCTGCTCAAGATCAACCACGACGTGGTGGTGCCCCGCGGCCGGGTGCCCGAGCTGTTCGACGTCGTCCAGGCCATCAAGCGCGACTACCGCCTCCGCGTTGCGTCATTCGGCCACGCCGGCGACGGGAACATTCACGTCAACCTCATGGTTGACCCGACCAGCGAGGACGAGATGGCCCGGGCGCGCAAGGCCGAACATGTGCTGTTCGAACGCGTTGTCGCGCTGGAGGGTTCCATCAGTGGCGAGCACGGCATCGGCTTCGCGAAGAAGCCGTACATCTCCCTGGAACTGTCCGAGGCCGAAATCGCCCTGATGAAGCGGGTCAAAGCTGCGTTCGACCCGGCGGGCATTCTCAACCCGGGCAAGATCTTCCCCTAGCTTGTCGGTGCAAGCCCCCCCACGCTTGTCGGTGCAAGCGCTCTCACGCTCGTCGGTGCAGGCCTTCTGACGCTGGTCGGTGCAAGCACCGACACTTGCGAAGCTGGAATCGCACCGACGAACGAAGGGTGATGGCACCGACACCGTGAAGCCGAGATTGCACCGACGAGGCGAAACGGCCTTGCACCGACATGGCGAAGCAAGGCTTGCACCGAGGGCGCAGAGGGCTTGCACCGACGATCGAAGCGAGCTCAGTGATTGGTGACCAGGAAGACCGTCTCGAGATCCTGGGCGGGCATCGGGGAAAGCAACGTCCTCAGCCGGATGTTGGCGGTGTTGAGGTACTGAACCGCGCCGAGCAGGCGCATCTTCACGCCGCTCATGGCCTCCAGTCGCTGCAGGTCGGTCCGGCCGACCACCAGCAGGACGCGTTCCGGCGATTTCATGAACTCCAGCACGCGGCCATCGTCGAAGAGCTCGAGCTGCTTGAACCGCGTGTAGAAAAGGAGGTTGCGCACGAACACCTCGCAGGTGCCAACGGGCTCATTGGCCGTCCGGTGGCGTTGCACCAGCAGTGCCATTTGCTCAACCGGCTCCGGACGACGACCTGCGAGGGCGCCGAACTGGCTGCCGAGCAGCAGGACGACGGCGGCCGACGTCATGAACGTGGGCAGCCTCTCCCAGCGGGCCGTCATGGCCAGCCACGCCAGGGCGAACGCTGCGGCGGCGATGCCCGCCACCGCCAACCAGGTGAACAACGGATGGGCCGTGATGAACAGCAACCGAGCTCGCATCAGCAGGATCGCAAGCACGAGATACAGCGCCGCGGTGATCCAGGTGGCGATGCGGAGATCCGAGAGACCCTTCCGGCTGAAGCCGGAAGCCACAGCAGAATCCGAGCCGGAAGCGATGGCCGATTCGATCCGGGCGGTGATCGATCGCGCGAGCAGGATGGCCAGGGGAGGCAGCACGGGCAGGATGTAGCGCGGCTGCTTGCCAATCGAGATCGTGTAGAAGATGAGCGGGACCGCCGCCCACAGGACCAGCCGCCACTCGTCGTCTGTGAGGCGCCGTGCGCCCGTGAGCACGGCGCGGAGCGACCGCACGGGCAGCGCGACCAGGTACGCGGACCATGGCACCATGCCGCCGAGGATGATCGGGAGATAGAACCAGAAGGCGCGCGGCTCGTTGAAGCGATCGGTGGCGAACCGCTCGAAATTGTCTGCGACGAAGAAGCTCTGGAGATACGCGGTGCCGTGTGCCATCCACATCGCCACGTACCAGGGCAGGCCGACGACGGCAAACACGAGCACCGCGATACCAAGGTTGCGGATGCCAAGCGTGCGAAACGTCCTCTCCCGCAACCAGATCGGCAGCAGCACGAGTCCGGGGATGACGAGCGCGACCGGTCCTTTCATCAGGAAGCCGAAGCCGGCGGCGGCGCCCGCGAGCGCCCAGCGTCGCTCCAGCGCCGCCCAGATCCCGAACGTGATGAAGAACGTCAGCGGCAGGTCGGGGAGCGCCACGCGCGCCATCGCGCAGTACCCGATGCAGGTCGCCGCAATGGCGCCGGCGAGCCACGCCGCGTCGGAGCGGTTCGTGATGCGCTCCGCCGCCCGCCATACGAGCAGCACCAGTCCCAGCCCCGACAGTGCGGACCACAGCCGCGCCGCGAGCTCCATTGGCCCGGTGACGAGATACGTAGCCGCCGTCAGCCAGTAGTAGAGCACCGGCTTCTGCCACCGATCTTCGTAGTTGAAGTGCGGGGTGAGCCAGTCGCCGGTCTCGACCATCTCGCGCGCAGCCTCTGCGTAGAAGGCCTCGTCCGAATCGGTGATGGCCTGGCGGCCGAGGCCGAGGAAGAACGTGAGGACCGCGATGAACAGCAGTGAGAGAAGCGGGCGCGGCACCCCTCGACGAAGCTCGGGGTGTCCTGAGCGAGAGTCGAAGGACACGCTCAGCAATTGTACAGGCGGATAATGAACGAATGGCGAAAACGGTGGCAGTGGTCGGCGCGTCGAGCGATCGCAACAAGTTCGGCAACAAGGCGTTGAGAGCCTTCCAGGCCGAGGGACACAGGGTGATCCCCATCAACCCGAACGAGCGCGAGGTCGAGGGACTCGAGACCTACGCGTCGGTACTCGACGTGCCCGGCGCGATCGACATGGCCACCGTGTACGTGCAGCCCGACGTCGGGCGGCAGCTCCTCGCGGAGTTCGAGCAGAAGCAGATCCCGGAGATCTGGATCAACCCGGGGGCCGAGAGCGACGAGCTCGTCGCCGAGGCCAGACGGCGCCGGCTGAACATCATCCAGGCCTGCAGCATCGTCGCCATCGGGCGCAGCCCGTATTCGTTCTGAGCGGGAACGTTTTTTCGCTGTCACGAGCCACGGAGACACGGAGGCACGGAGAATTGCGGCCAGTTTGACTCCATGTCTCCGTGGCCCGTGGTCTGCGTCAGTCGATGAGCGGACGGAGCGCGGGCTTCAGGCCGTCGTAGGCGAACTTCTGCACGCGCTTTCCCTCGTAGGTCTCCGTGATGAAGAGGTTGCCCTTCGAGTCGACGGCGAGGTTGTGCGCGCCGTAGAACTGTCCTGCCCACCGTCCGGCGCCACCGAAGGCGCCGACCACTTCCAGGGTGTCTCGCCGCAATACCCAGATCTGCTGGTTGGTGCCATCCGGCACCAGGAGATAGGTCTGCCCGGGGTCGGTCGAGAAGCCGATGTCCCACACCGACCCGCTGCCGAGCGTACGCTTCGCGACGAACCCTTCCTTGACGAACGTCCCGTCCTTGCGGAAAACCTGGATGCGATCGTTGGTGCGATCGCATACGTAAACCAGGCCGTCGTTGGCGATGCGCACGACGTGGACGATGCGGAACTGCGGTGCCGGCGGGCCGTCGGGATCGTACTGGCTCGGCGCGTTCTCGTGCTGCACGGCCCCGCTGAACGGAGGCGGAAGCTTTTCGCCTGCACGCGTGAAGTACTCGTCGTCGGGACGCTTGCCGTACGCGCCCCAGTGACGCTTGTACGCGCCAGTCGTCGCGTCGAAGACGATCACACGGTGGTTGACGTAGCCGTCCGCAACATACACTTCGTTGGTGGCGCGGTCCACCGTGACATTGGCGGCGCCGCCCAGGTTCTGCGCGTCGTTGCTGCCGCCGTTGCGCCCCTTGCGGCCGATCTGCAGCAGGAATTTGCCGTCACGCGTGAACTTGAGCAGGTGGGCGTCTTTTTCGCCGCCCGCGCCCAGCCAGACGTGATCGTTGTGATCGACGTAGATTCCGTGTTCGAGGTCCGGCCATTCGTATCCCGCGCCCGGACCGCCCCACGACGACACCAGGTTCCCATCGGGGTCGAATTCGAGCACTGGCGGGGCGGCGCGCCAGATCGATCTGGTCTCGTTGGGCTGCAGCGTCCCGGGACGATGCACGATCCACACGTGGTCGCGCGAATCGACGTGGACACCCACGACAGCGCCGACGAGCCATCGGTTGGGGAGGGGCTTGGGCCACGCCGGATCGACGTGGTAGGAGGGCGCCTGGGGAGCGCGTTGTGCTCCCCAGGACAGCAACGCCACAACGATGAGCATTCCGACGATTCGTAGGCGCGTCACGCGATTCCCTCGCGGGGGCTGAAGCCCCCGCGCTACGTACATAGTGAGATGTCGGTGAACGGCGTAGCGCGGGGGCTTCAGCCCCCGCGTGCTCACGCCTGCGGTTGTGCTACTTCGCGAGCGGATTCGGCCGCAGCTGGAAATGCGCTGCCAACGGCCTCGTCCCCTTGCCGCCTTCGATCAACCACGGCGTGCGATCGCCGTTGGCCGCCCACACCCCCCGGCCCTTCCAGCCGCTCTTGGGATCGTCGATGCGGCCGTCGAAGCCCTTCGCGTAGAAGCCAATCGGGTAGGGCACGCGCAGCACGACCCACTTGCCGTCCTTCAGCGCGAGGATGCCGTCGTTCAAATTGCCCGTCGACATCGGCACGTCCTCGCC